>CAIQUX010000301.1 GCA_903875055.1 uncultured Bacteroidota bacterium | reverse complement strand
CTTTTGTGTTTTGTTGAGCAGATCCAATTTGCTGTCCACGATGGTTACTTTCGGTAATGAGGCATTGCCATAACGTTCATGCAATTCAACCAGTTTGTATTTGCCGGTCTGTGCATTAAAAAAACTTTCGACCGAAGGCGTAGCACTACCCAACAGGATATCAGCCTTGCATTGATGCGCTAAAAAAATGGCGCAATCTCGGGCATGATAACGGGGCGCAGGATCCTGCTGTTTGTACGAGGTATCATGTTCCTCATCGATAATCACAAGACCCAGATCGGCGAAGGGAAGCATAAGAGCCGAACGGGCACCGATGACGATATCGTATTGTTTGTGTTGGATTTTCTTCCATACTTCCACCCGCTCGTTATTGCTAAATCGCGAGTGATAGACTCCTATACGATTACCGAAAACTGAGCGAAGTTTTCGCACTATCTGGGCCGTGAGCGCTATTTCAGGCAAGAGGTACAGGGCTTGTTTACCTTGCGCGATACAATCATCTATCAGTTTGAAATAGATATGCGTCTTACCGCTTCCGGTGATTCCTTTTAAAAGTACCGCCTTCTTTTGTGCAAAGCCATCGAGTATGTCTTTGTAAGCAGTTTCCTGCAAGCCAGACAGGATATTTGGTTTCAATTCAACCGGTGCATCAAATTTGATCCGGTCAACTTCAATCTTTCTGATGATGAAAACTTGCTTATCGACGAGGGCATTCAGTTGCGCTGAACTGGCTTCTGCCTGCTTTATCAATTCAGTCTGCAGCACGTCAGTCTGGGTTTGCTTCAGATGCAGATACGTCAGTAGGAGATTTAATTGTTTGGGTGCTTTTTCAAGCTGTGAAAATAGGAGCTTGAGTTCTATTTCACCCTGATATGGCTCGGTCAGAAAAACGAATTTCTCTTTTTTAGGTTGATAGTTTTCGTACATGTTTTCATACACACTCACCAAACCCTTTTCCAGCAGGGAATTGACAACCTTCCAGGCAGAAGTAGTCTGCACAATCTGCTGCACTTCATCAATGGTGATATCCTTGTGGTCGTTTTTCATACGAATGCGCTAAAAATACAACTAAAATCTCAATAGGAATTTGAGTCTTGAATTTCGGACATGAATAAAAATACCAGAGGATTAGCAGCCATTCAGTAACATGCCAGTTTGTATCATTTTCAAATCCCACCTACTAATTGAAACTTTTCAGAATGGATAGTTTTTTTCTGATGCACAACTTTTCAAACTAGATTTGCGGCTTTCCTCAGAAAATTTCAGGTTGTCAACAGTCTATACAGTTAAAATAACAGATTGAATTATACTATCCACATTTCAATCACATGAAAAATTGCTGAAATGAATGCCTGAACTGTATTTCAGTCCAAAACCACCTAGATTGAATCACTTATGAAGTGTGGATAAATAAGATTGCTAAAAAATTGTGTCATTTTGGGTAAAAATGTGTTATTTTGTGGAGTTCAAAAGACAATTTTTCATTCAATGGCGAAGATTTTAGGCGAATTTGAAGTGACTTTAGACCCGAAAGGAAGATTCATGCTTCCCATCGGGTTAAAGAAACAATTGCCAGAAGGTGAAGGCAGCAGCTTCGTCCTGAACCGTGGTGTCGAAAAGTGTCTGACCCTGTATACCATGAAACAATGGGAAAAAATTGAAGCCGTCATTCTGAAACTGAATGACTTCAACGACGTGGCCAGCAAGGTGAAACGACAACTCCTGAGCGGTGCCACCATATTGGAAACAGATGCAGCAGGACGATTACTGATACCTAAATCGATGTTGGCTTACGCTGGCATCACCAAAGATATCGTGTTCTCTGCCCAGATGAATAAAATGGAGATTTGGGATGCCGAAACGCATCGTAAAGAAACCACGATTGATCAGGCCGATTTCAAGGCTATGGTCGGTTCGGTACTTGGCAGCAATTTTTTGAACCCTTTTGACGGCGAATAGATGAATAACGAAACCTTCTATCACCAATCAGTTCTTTTACATGAATGTATCGAATCGCTGAATATCATCCCTGACGGTACCTATCTGGATGCCACATTCGGAGGCGGCGGACACAGCAGGGAAATCCTGAAACACCTTGGCCCGAAAGGAAAGCTGATCGTGTTTGATCAGGATGAAGATGCGAAACGTAATCTGCCGGAGGACAAGCGGGTGATTTTCGTACAGGAAAATTTCCGATACGCAAATCGTTTCGTCAGGTTACACCATTTAAAATTGAATGGAGTGCTTGCCGATTTGGGTGTCAGCTCCTATCAGTTCGATACGGCAGAACGTGGTTTTTCGATTCGATTTGATGCGATGCTCGATATGCGGATGGATAACAGAACACCATTGACGGCGACTAAGATTTTAAATACGTACTCTGAAAAAAGATTACAAGAGCTCTTTGAACAATACGGCGAAGTCACCAACGCCAAAACATTAGCCAAGAAGATTGTCGATACCCGCGGACGGATGAAGCTGAGTACCATCAACGAATTCAAACAAGCTATTGACGGATTGATGTACGGAAATCAGAACAAGTATCTCGCTCAGGTTTTTCAAGCCTTACGGATTGAAGTGAATGACGAGATGAATGCCCTGAAAGAGTTTTTATCGACAATCACCAAATGTCTTGAAGAAAATGGAAGACTGGTTCTGATCACCTTTCATTCTCTCGAAGATCGCATCGTGAAGCAATGGATGAAACAAGAAAGCTTTGAAGAAGACGAATTCAGTTTTACCAACAACAACCGGTTCAGACAACTTCAAACAGTGACAAAAAAACCGATTCTGCCAAGTGCAGAAGAACAAAAACAAAATCCGCGATCGCGAAGTGCCAAACTTCGGGTCGCACAAAAACAAACAAAAGAAAAGACAACTAAGTAATACCCCACAAGTCCCGACCACCCCACCCTCCAGCCCAAAAACATGTCATTTGAAAAATTATCCTTACTGAAAAACATACCCAATTGGAAGACTATCCTCCATTGGGCCGGCAACAAGGGTATCGTTCATAATATCCCATTCATTTTATACTGTTCAGGTTTGAGTCTGGTGTACATCACCATGAACCATTATGCTGAAAATACCATCCGTCGAATCAATGAAACTGCCAGAGAACTTAAAGAAGACCGATGGAGATATATTGATGAAAAATCACAGTTTATGTTCCTGACGAAGGAAAGCCAACTCGAAATTGGAGCCTCCGCATTAGGCCTTGAAAAAACCAAAGTACCACCCTATAAAATTCAAATCAGACCATGAACACCAGTAAAGACATACGATTTCGCGTGTATATCACTTTTCTGGCCATGTGTCTGTTTGGCGTCATGATCCTGTATAAAGGAGGCATCATCTATTTCAAGGAAGGAAAAGAATTAAAATCGTTGGCCGACAGTCTGCATACACGAATTTCAGTGATACAACCAGAACGTGGTAATATTTACAGCGAAGATGGCGCCCTCCTTTCCTCCTCCATTCCTGAATTTGATCTGCGTATCGACATGAAGGCCATCCCTAAAGACACTTTCAATAAATATATAGAACCGTTATCGAAAAATCTTTCGAATACTTTGAAAGAATACACCTGGACCGAGTACAAAGAAATTCTATCTAAAGAATACGACAATGGCAACCGCTATTTCTTGCTGAAGAAGAAAGCGAACTATGCTCAATATCTGCTCGTTAAAAAATTTCAGCCGTTTTGTAAAGGACAAAATAAAGGCGGCTTCATTGCTGAATCTAATACGAAACGCATCAACCCGTTCGGCTTACTGGCCAATAGAGTGGTAGGCCTTTACCGTAAAAATGCACAGAATATCGGTATCGAACGTCGATATGATAAATATCTTCAAGGAAGTCAAGGGCAACGCATAGAACGCAAGATTGCAGGTGGCACCTGGATGCCGATTGATGGTTCAGAGATAGATCCAGAGAACGGTAAAGATGTCTTGACTACTATCGACGTGAATATTCAGGATGTCGCAGAAAATGCACTTTTGAAACAAGTTGAAAAAGAACAAGCTGCTTTCGGAACCTGTATCGTAATGGAAGTTAAAACAGGAAAAATAAAAGCGATGGCTAATCTTGGTCGCCGGCCAGACGGTAGTTATGGCGAAGATTATAATTACGCCTATCAGCGAATCGAACCGGGATCAACCTTCAAACTGGCATCATTGATTTCATTATTCCGAGACAAACTGATCAGTATCGACGATAAGATCGATTGTCAGGGTGGTGCCTGGAAAATAGGACCTTACACCATACATGACAGCCATGCCGGATTGGGTATGCTGACAATTAAGGATGCTTTTGCGCATTCTTCGAATGTGGCCTTTGCCAAATTGATCTATTCTAATTATAACGACAAGATCGGAACCTATTGGTCTAACCTGCATGCCTTGCGACTTGATCTGAAAACAGGTCTTGACCTTGACGGCGAATCAAGGCCAAGTTTCAAACGCGATTCTGCTAAGAACGGAGCTTACTCATTAGCCTACATGGGAACTGGTTATCTTGTGATGATCACTCCCTTGCATACCTGCATGGTCTATAATACCATTGCCAATGGCGGAAAAATGATGAAACCCTATCTGGTTAATAGTGTACGCGAATATGGCAAAGACATTTTGACCTTCCAACCAACAGTTCTTGAAGATCACATTGTTGATTCTTCTTCACTCGAGCAAATAAAGAGTGCGATGAATGAAGTGGTGGAAAGTGGGACCGGAAAAGATTTGAAGAATCCTTTTTATACCATCTGCGGAAAAACCGGTACTGCACAGGTAGCTGATAAAGTTGCTGATAAAAGTATCCGTTATTCAGACAGAGTCTATCATGGGTCTTTCGTTGGATTCTTTCCCAAAGAAGATCCTCAGTATACGATTTGCGTTGTTCTTCGAACACGACAAGGATCGTCAAATTATTATGGCGGTCTGATTGCCCTGCCCGTTTTCAAAGAAGTCGCGAACAGACTCTATGCGATCAAGATGCATGAAAAGAACTCTCTTGCCAATCAGGAGAAAATAAACAGTTCGTTACCAGCCAAAAGTATCAAAGCTGAACAATACAATCTGCTGGCCCGTAAACTTGCTATCGCTAAAAAAGTACCTAACGCACCAGGTTGGCTGCAAAACATTTCTACCGACAGTCTTGGAAATCTGACATACGTAGCACTTCCAACCTATTCCAATCAGGTACCTGATGTAAGTGGCATGGGTTTAAAAGATGCGTTATACGAACTTGAAAAAGTAGGATTGAAGGTAGTACCGCAAGGAAAAGGAAAAGTGATTGCCCAATCCATTGCACCAGGATCGAATTATTTAAAAGGACAAAAAATAACCATACAGCTTAGCTAAGTGAGAATACTGCAAGACATATTATCCAATGTGAATATCCTTTCAATACACGGCTCAGGCAGTTGTAAGGTGAACGCACTTTGCATCGATTCAAGATTGGTACAACAAGGCAGTATGTTCATCGCTATAAAAGGAACTTCGGCTGATGGTCATCAGTTTATTGCAAAGGCAATCGAAGTTGGCGCCACTTCAATTTTATGTGAAACACTCCCATCCGACAGAAAAGATAATGTGACCTATATACAGGTTCAAAATTCTGCTATCGCAGCTGGTTTAATAGCCTCGTCCTTTTACAACAATCCTTCGTCAAAATTAAAAGTTGTCGGCATTACAGGAACAAATGGTAAAACCACCTGCGCTACCTTGTTGTTCCAACTGTTTACACAACTTGGGTATACATGCGGTTTACTTTCAACGGTACAAAATCAGATCGGGAACACGATCCTTCCATCAACCCACACGACACCTGATGCTGTCAGTTTACAAAAATTATTGGCACAAATGGCAGAGGCCAACTGCACCCATGTCTTCATGGAAGTGAGTTCGCATTCAATCCATCAACAAAGAATTTCAGGCATACACTTTGCAGGCGGATGTTTTACCAATATCACCCACGATCATCTGGATTATCACCAGCACTTCGATGAATACATACGAGTAAAAAAGATGTTCTTTGATGAACTCCCTGCTAGCGCTTTTGCGCTCAGCAATGCGGATGATAAACGCGGGCCGGTGATGTTACAAAACACAAAAGCGCTGAGGAAAACTTATTCTTTAAAGACCATGGCCGATTATAAAGGCAAGATTCTTGAGAACAGTCTTTCAGGATTGGTGATGAGTGTAAACGGCCAAGAAGTGTTCTTCCGTATGATCGGTGAATTCAATGCCTATAACATCTTATGTGTCTATGGCACTGCCGTATTATTAGGTGAAGACAAACAATCGGTTCTTCAATATCTAAGCATACTGCAAGGTGCCAAAGGTCGTTTTGAATGTATCCATTCAAAAACAGAAAATATCCTAGGTATCATCGATTATGCACATACGCCCGATGCCTTACTCAATGTGTTGGCCACCATCAACAAATTAAGAAAAGGTAATGAAACATTGTTTACAGTGATAGGTTGTGGTGGTGATCGCGATAAGAGCAAACGACCTGTTATGGGGTTAGTGGCTTGCGAGCATAGCGATAAGGTGATCTTCACTTCAGACAACCCGCGTTCAGAAGATGCTGCAGAAATCATGAAAGAGATGGAAGCCGGTGTGGCGGTTCATCAACGTAAAAAATATGTGAGCATCATGGATAGGAAAGAAGCTATCAAAACGGCCTGCAGTATTGCGGAAGGTGGTGATATCATTCTTATCGCAGGAAAAGGACATGAAAAATACCAGGAAATCAAGGGCGTTAAATACCAGTTTGACGACATGAAAATTGCGCAAGAAATGTTTGAACTTTTAGAAAAATAAAACGACAAGATGCTGTACCATTTATTTACATATCTGAAAGAAAAGTTTAATATGCCCGGAGCCGGCGTATTCTACTTCATCTCTTTCAGGGCAGCCATGGCCATCATCCTGTCATTGATTATTTCTTTAGTCTATGGCAAAAGCCTCATCAAATATCTTCATAGGAAACAGATTGGCGAAACCGTCCGCAATCTGGGACTTGAAGGTGAAAAACAAAAATCAGGGACGCCAACCATGGGTGGCATCATCATCATCGCTGCCATCCTGATTCCAACCCTTCTTTTTGCACGTGTTGAAAATGTCTATATCCTACTCATGGTCATTTCTACTGTGTGGCTTGGTTTAATCGGCTTTCTCGACGACTACATCAAAGTGTTCAAAAAAAACAAGGAAGGACTTGCCGGACGATTTAAGATTCTTGGCCAGGTCGGCTTAGGTATTATTGTAGGCACCACCTTATATTATAACCAGAATGTTTATATCATACGTGAGACAACTGGCGGCAGACCTGCTATATATAGTACTGCCGATAAAGTACTGAAGGATAATATAATACGTGTAGATGACAAAGGAAGAACGCGTACCTACGCAAGAGTGAAAAGTGCCGTTACTACTATTCCTTTTGCAAAGAAACATGAACTCAGTTATGCAAAAATAGCTTCATGGTTCGGACAAGGTGCAGCAGATACGTTGACACCTATTATCTATATTCTCTTTGTTATATTCATTATCGTGGCTGTGTCAAACGGAGCCAATATCACGGATGGGTTAGATGGTCTGGCCACCGGCACGAGTGCGATCATAGGTATTTGCCTTGCCTTGTTTGCCTATGTCTCAGGGAATTTCAACTTTGCGCAGTATCTCAATATCATGCCTATTCCGAATTTGGATGAGCTATCCATATTTATCGGCGCTTTCGTAGGGGCCTGTATCGGTTTTCTCTGGTACAACAGTTACCCTGCTCAGGTTTTCATGGGCGATACAGGCAGTTTGGCTTTAGGAGGCATCATTGCTTCACTGGCCATCATTATCCGTAAGGAACTTTTGATCCCAATCATCTGCGGTGTCTTCCTCATCGAAAATTTAAGTGTCATCATACAGGTCACGTTTTTCAAATACACCAAACGCAAATATGGCGAAGGTCGACGCATCTTTCTGATGTCACCTCTTCATCATCATTATCAGAAGTTGGGCTATCATGAAAGTAAAATCGCCATCCGTTTCTGGATCATAGGAATCGTGCTGGCCGTATTAAGTATAGTGACATTGAAAATGCAATAAAAAAAGTAATAAGAAATAAAGGATACGAAGTGGAATTTAATTTAATCATACTAGGAAGTGGCGAAAGCGGAACAGGAGCAGCATTGCTTGCAAAGCAGCAGGGGATTTCTGTCTTCGTGAGCGACAAAGGGCTCATTCCTGAAAAGTATAAGATTGAACTTCAACAACAGAATATACCTTTCGAAGAAGGACAGCATTCAGAAGACCTGATATTATCTGCCGAACAAATCATAAAAAGCCCAGGCATTCCTGAGAAGGCTGATATCATAAAAAAAATACGAGCCAAAGGGATTCCTATCATGAGCGAAATAGAATTCGCATTCCGCTATAAAGGCGATAGTAAAATCCTTTGCATCACCGGAAGCAATGGCAAAACAACCACCACCAGTCTTGCGTACTATATTTTTGAGAAGGCCGGTTATGATGTGTCTGTGGTTGGGAATATCGGCCACAGCTTCGCGCGACAGATCGTGGTGAAACCAACCGATTGGTATGTAATGGAAATCAGCAGCTTCCAACTCGATGATATCCGATCCTTCCGGCCCGACATCGCGGTGATTATGAATATCACGCCAGACCATTTGGATCGTTATGAATATGATTTCGCAAAGTACACTCAAGCAAAATTCAACATCACCAAATATCAGGAGGATGACGATTATCTCATCCTATGTAAAGATGATAAGACAATACAACAATTTTTACACGACAACCCAATCAATTCAAAAACTCTTTTCTTCACAATGAATGAACAACTTAAAGGAGACGGAGCCTTTCTTAATCAAAACGAACTGGTAATCAAAGTCAATGGCGAACCGTTTTCTATCTCAATCAATGAGCTTTCATTGAAAGGCAAACACAATCAATACAACTCAATGGCAGCCGGCATTTCTGCTCGTGTGGCTGAAATACGTAATGCCAGCATACGAGAATGCCTGAAGACTTTCACTGCCATCGAGCATCGTATGGAAAGCGTAGCCACCATCCGCGGCATTGAATTCATCAACGATAGCAAAGCCACCAACCTCAACAGCGTATGGTACGCATTAGAGAGTATGACAAAACCTACCGTACTTATACTGGGCGGTATCGACAAAGGAAATGACTATAATGAAATCAAAGAACTGGTCAAGGAAAAAGTGAAAGCGATTGTTTGTCTGGGGATGGATAATACCCCCATACAAAAGTTTTTTAATGGTATGATCGAGATCGTAGATACCAACCGGATTGAAGATGCGGTTAGCGCCGCCTATTTATTGGCTGAAACAGGCGATTGCGTTTTGCTGTCTCCTGCCTGTGCAAGCTTCGATTTGTTTAAAAATTATGAAGATAGAGGCGAGCAATTTAAAACAACTGTAAAAGCACTTTAAGGAAATAAGAACATGGAACAATTACTGAAACGAACAAAAGGCGATAAAATAATCTGGGGTGTGGTCATTGTGCTCTCTATGATTAGTTTAATGGCCGTGTACAGTTCCACCGGTTCACTGGCCTATCGGATGCATAAGGGGCACACTGAAATTTATCTCATCAAACAATTGGGCGTATTGATGGCCGGATTGCTTATCATCTATTTTGCGCATAAGGTCAACTATGTCATCTATTCAAAAATCGCTGTCTTTTTGTTTGCCTTGAGCATTCCTCTGCTGCTGTATACCTTATTCTTTGGTACTACCTTGAATGAAGGCTCGCGCTGGATTGAACTTCCGTACATCCATCTGACGTTTCAAACGTCCGATATGGCCAAGTTAGGATTGTTTATGTTCCTGGCGCGGCAATTATCAAGGCTTCAAAATGATCTGGATAATTTTAAGCGTGTTGCTATCAATATTTTTCTTCCGCTGATTGTCATCTGCGGGCTGATTGCCATGGCCAATCTTTCAACCGCATTGATGATAGGCTTTTCTTGTTGTATGTTATTTTTCATCGGTCGTATCAAAGTAACACATCTGCTGATACTGGCTACCACTGGTATCTTATTATTCGGTATCCTGTTCACAGTTTCTAAACTCACAGGATTCGGACGAGCCACCACTTGGGAAGCAAGAATTAAAAATTTCGCCTCTAAGGATAAAGATGATGTGCCTTATCAGGTGCAGCAGGCAAAAATTGCACAGGCCAATGGTGGATTGACTGGTGTGGGCCCGGGCAACAGCACTCAGCGTAATTTTCTGCCGCATCCATACTCTGATTTCATTTACTCAATCATCATTGAAGAATATGGATTGGCCTTTGGAGGTCTGGGTATGGTCTTTCTATACCTGCTCTTCTTATGGCGCAGCATTATCATATTCAGAAGATGTCCGTTTGCCTTTGGTGCCTTCTTAGCCGTCGGGTTGAGTTTCACACTGGTATTTCAGGCATTTCTAAATATGGCGGTCAATGTAAACCTCGTGCCTGTTACCGGTCTGACCTTGCCTTTGGTGAGTATGGGCGGTTCATCTATCTGGTTTACCTGTCTGGCCATCGGTATCATATTAAGTGTGAGCCGCTTTGTTGAAAATACAGAAGGAAACGATGACGAAGTAGTACAGGAAATTTCAGAAGAACAATAAATTAATTGATCGGCAAACAGAACATGGCAGAAACGAAGAACATAAAAATCATCATAGCGGGCGGCGGTACCGGAGGGCATATCTTTCCGGCCATTGCCATTGCAAATGCGATGAAACGTTTGCAACCTGCATGTGAAATTTTATTTGTCGGCGCCAAAGGGAAAATGGAAATGGAAAAGGTACCGAAAGAAGGCTATCGCATCATCGGACTAGACATCGCTGGTTTCAACAGAAGTTCGCTACTTAAGAATATCACGTTGCCATTTAAATTATTGAAAAGTTTTCTACAGGCCAATACCATTCTCAACGAATTCAAACCCGATGTAGCTGTAGGCGTTGGAGGATATGCAAGTTTTCCGGTTTTATATATGGCCCAGCAAAAAGGCATTGCCACCTTGCTACAGGAACAAAATTCATTTGCAGGTAAAAGCAATAAGATATTAGGGCGCAAAGCCAAAGCGATTTGTGTCGCGTATGATGGAATGGAAACCTTTTTTCCGAAAGAAAAAATCATACGAACCGGTAATCCGGTACGTTCGGGTATCACCCAGGCTAACATCACCAAAGCAGAAGGTCTGAGGTTTTTCCAACTGGAAGAACACAAAAAGACAGTCTTTGCATTTGGAGGAAGTTTGGGTGCAAAAAGTATCAACGAAGCAATCGCAGAAGAACTTTCATTCTTTACTAAAAACAAGGTGCAACTGATCTGGCAGACAGGGACTTCATTTTTTTCAACCGCAAAGGAAATGATTAAAGGAAATGAACATAATATCAAAGTTTTCGAATTCATTCGTGAAATGGATTATGCCTATGCCGCTGCTGATGTAATTGTATCAAGAGCAGGTGCTTCATCCATTTCAGAATTGTGCATCGTGGGCAAGCCCGTAGTGTTTGTACCATTTCCCTTTGCAAGTGAAGACCACCAGACACATAACGCGATGGCGTTGGTTCAACGAAATGCAGCTATGATGGTGAAAGATAATGAAGCAAAATCAGGCCTGATTAAAAAGATACTGTCGCTGTTGAATGATGCCAAACAATGCGAAATCATGCAAAGGAATATTATTGAGATGAAGGTGATGAATGCTGACGAAGTAATTGCGAACAAACTAATTGAAATAGCCAACTAATGAAACTGGAGAACATACATAGCGTTTATTTTATCGGCATCGGAGGCATCGGCATGAGCGCCCTCGCACGATTCTTTAAGGAGCGTAATGTATATGTGAGCGGTTACGACAAAACACCTACTCCACTGACCGACCTCTTGATTAAAGAAGGCATCGAAATTCATTTCGAAGAAAACATTTCAAGGATCAATCAGGAAGCCGATCTTGTTGTTTATACGCCAGCTATTCCTGCCACTCATAAGGAATTGGTATGGTATCAACAAAGCAATATCGAAGTAGTTAAACGCAGTGATGTACTCCAATCCATTTCGCAGTATATGCAGGCCATTTGTGTTGCCGGCACACATGGCAAGACCACTATCTCCACATTGATATCGCACATTCTCCGTCACACCGGTTATGGTTGTAATGCTTTTCTCGGAGGCATCTCAAGCAATTATGGTGTCAATTACTGGAGCAGTGAAAACAAATGCGCCGTCATTGAAGCTGATGAATATGATCGTAGTTTTTTAAAATTGCAACCATCGATTGGAGTGGTTACGGCCATGGACGCCGACCATTTGGATATTTATGGTACGATAGAAGAAATGGAACGGTGTTATCTGCAATTCATCACACAGATCAAAGATACTCTTGTCTACAAGCAAGGCTTAAAACATAGCAGCGAGTTCAAGGCTCCGAATAAGGTCTCATATAGTCTACAAAATGAAGCCGCCACCTATTACGGTTCAGACATCCGTATGCATAACGGATCCTATTCATTCAACTTCAACAAAGAAGAAAAATCAATAGGCGAACTTACATTGCATGTAGGCGGTATGCATAATGTCGAAAACACCATCGCCGCATTAGCCGTTTGCGATTTACTGAAGATCGATTTCGAAAAAGTAAAAATGGCTGTGGCCGATTTCAACGGTGTGAAACGACGATTCGAATACATCATCAAGAATGAAAAGATCGTGTACATCGACGATTATGCCCATCATCCTGAAGAACTTAGAATGTTGATTACAAGCGCTAAGACCTTATTCAAAGGAAAAAAAGTATCTGTTATCTTTCAACCTCACTTGTTTACACGAACAAGGGACTTTGCGGAAGGATTTGCAGAAAGTCTGGACCTCGCTGATGAAGTGATATTGCTGGACATCTACCCTGCCAGGGAACTACCGATTGAAGGCGTGAGCAGTCAAATCATACTTGACCGTATGGCACTGAACAACCGACACATCCTTTCTAAGGAATCAACGCTGAAATGGGTAGAAGCTTCTCAGCTTCAGATCCTGATTACAGCAGGTGCCGGCGACATAGACACATTCATTGACCCTATAAAAAAAATCCTCAGTAAGAAATAACATGAATCCCCGCATAAAAAAAATAGGACGGAATATTCTCTTTTTGTTATCCATACCGGGTATTGTGGGGGCGTTTGTGTTTGCCAATTCAAACAAACAGGATGAGAAACTTCATGGCATCCATGTTGACATTTCAAATACAGAACTGAGTTTTGTTACAACCAATGATATCCTGAAACTTATCGGTGACAATCATGTAATTGTCAACAGATCTGTGATAAGCAATGTAAAAATAAATATGCTTGAAAATAAGATACGTGAAAACAAATGGGTGAAAGATGCTGAAATCTATGTAACAGCCAATCACGATATCAATATCAAAATATCACAACGCAAACCTAAAGTCCGTATCAATCAAAATGATAGCAGCGATTATGCCTATTATCTGGATGAGCAAGCCAATCCGATTGAACTGTCTGGCCAATATATTGCCAAAGTACCTGTGGCGACTTCTCCTGATCTGAGTAATACTACTCAGGACCTTAAGTTGAAAAGTGATCTGGTCAAACTGGCTGATTACTTGCAGGCAGATCCTTTCTGGAATACAATGATTTCGCAGATCAATGTGAATGAACAACATCAAATTGAATTGATTCCTGCTTTAGGAAACCAACTTATACTACTAGGTTCAGCAGACGATCTCGACAGCAAAATGAAACGTCTGCTGGCCTTCTATCAAAATGGATTGACGACAATTGACTGGAACCGATATAACGAAATCGACCTTCGATTTGCACGTCAGGTAGTTGGTAGAAATACCAATGTCAAAGAGTTGGTCAATAAAACTATCGAGAAGGCGAAGATGGAAATGGCCAAGGAACAAAAAGAAAAATATCTGCTGGCGCTTCAATCGAGCCCTAAAAAAAACAATACGCCTGTCAGGGAAAAATCAACTGATAGTAAGAAACATGCTGACGATCAAAAAAAAAACATCCTCACAAAACAAAACGACTCGCTAAAACCCACCCTAAACAATAAAAAGAAATGAACATCCAAAAAGAAAACCCGGTCATTGTAGGACTTGATATCGGAACAACTAAAATCGTTGCTATCGCAGGACGTAAAAATGAATATGGCAAATTAGAAATTCTCGGATTTGGAAAATCCGACAGTAGTGGTGTCAATCATGGCATGGTGCTGAACATTGAAGAATGTATACGATCAATCAACGTGGCACTTGAAAATTGTATGGCCAGCAACCCTAGCCTGACCATCAAAGAGGTTTACGTCGGTATTGCAGGTCATCATATCAAAAGTATACAGACCCGTGGCGACCGCGTGTTAGCCAATATCGAAGAAGAAATTAAGAAAGAGGATATCGACGCCCTTATCAAAGATCAGTACAAAACTTTCTTGCCCGCAGGCGACCAGATTATTGATATCATTCCGCAGGAATTTACTGTAGACACCCTCCCCAACCTAATGATGAAGGAAGTGATTGGTATGACGGGTATCAAGATAGGAGCAAATTTCCATATTGTAACAGGTGATAAGACGGCCATTAGAAATATTCATCGTTGTGTAACCCGTGCCAACCTATCGACCAAGGACCTTGTGCTGCAGCCATTGGCTTCAGCTGCTGCGGTCATGTGTGCCGAAGATCTGGAAGCAGGTGTGGCAATTGTAGATATCGGTGGCGGAACTACTGATCTGGCTATTTTCCATGAAGGCATGCTGAAACACACTGTGGTGATTCCGATTGCAGGAGTGAACATCACCAATGATATTCGCCAGGGATTAGGCGTATTGAAATCACAGGCTGAGCAGATGAAGGTGCAGTTTGGAATGGCCTTAGCGGAAGAGGCAAAATCAAATGCCTTCATTACCATTCCGGGATTAAAAGGACAACAACCAAAAGAAATTTCTGCCAAGAATCTGGCGAATATTATTCAGTCGCGAATGGAAGAAATCCTTGAATATGTGGTCTATCATATCAAACAACAGAATCTTGAGGATAAGCTTCATGGCGGAATTATACTCACCGGTGGGGGTAGTCAGTTGAAACATCTGATTCAGCTAACACAATTCCGCACAGGTCTGGATGCACGTATCGGCCTTCCCAATGAACATCTGTCTGCCGGTCACACAACTGAATTACTCAAACCCATGTATGCCACATGTATCGGATTGATCCTTCGTGGTTATGACGATTTTGAAAGCAACCGGCTCCGTTTCATCTCGAATAACAGCGAAGAACATCTGAATGAAAATGTGGAGCCTGTAGGAGTCTTCACCACCATGACCAAAACGTTTGAACCTAGTGTCGAAGAATTACTCCAAAAGGAATTCGGTCAGGATGAAACTGCTGACACAACAGATCATCCAACGAATTCAACACCCGACCACACATTGACGCTTGATGCCGTAAAGGATTTGCAGACCAACTTGTTTCTGCGAAATCAAGCCGAAGCAAAACCGGAAAATAATATCATTAAAATTAAGGAGCGATCAAGACTCATCACCAACGTGTTCAGCACGGTTAAAAGCACTGTGCTTTGTTGGTTCGAAAATGTCGATGACGAGCGCCTGGACAGATAAATCAACGTACCTAAACCCAATTCATAAAACCCCAAAAAATTCAAAAAAATGATTCAATTTGAGCTACCTCAAAACAATGCAAACATCATCAAGGTGATTGGTGTTGGCGGCGGCGGCGGTAATGCCGTTAATTATATGTACAACCTTGGTCTGGAAGGTGTCGACTTCATCGTCTGCAACACCGATAAAAAAGCGTTGAACAATAGCCCCGTTCCTACAAAAATCCAACTGGGACCTTCCCTCACACAAGGTCTGGGTGCAGGCGCTAATCCAGAAATCGGTCAACGAGCTTGTCAGGAAAGTATCGACGAAATTGAAAACCTATTGATCAACAACACCAAGATGGTATTCGTTACAGCCGGAATGGGTGGCGGAACCGGAACAGGAGGCGCACCGATCGTCGCGAAAGTTGCAAAGGATCTGGGCATACTCACCGTTGGTATTGTGACGACGCCATTTTCGTATGAAGGCAAACGCAGACAACGACAAGCAGAAGAAGGTATTAACGACCTTCGCGGAAAGGTAGATACAATACTGGTCATTTCAAATGATAAACTACGTCACCAGTTCGGCAATATTGCGGCTTCACAAGCATTTTGCCGAGCTGACGATATATTGGCCACTGCCACAAAATGCATTACTGACGTAATAAATTCACAAGGTCATATAGTGGTTGATTTTGCCGACGTCAGCACGGTGATGAAAGACGGAGGTGTTGCTATTTTGGGTAATGCGACTGCGGCAGGTGAAAACCGCGCTTATGAAGCAGCCGAACAGGCACTGAATTCGCCATTATTGAATGATAATAATATCAATGGGGCGAAATGGGTACTATTGAATATCAACTCGGCTCATGGCATACACGAACATACCTTGGATGAAGTGGAAATGATACAGGCATTTATTCAGGAGCAAGCAGGTGAAGATTGTGATGTAATCTTCGGAACCGGATTTGATGATAATCTTGGTGAACATATCAGCGTGACCATCATCGCCACCGGATTTGAATATAAGACAACTCAAAGCGCCTACTCGGCAGAAAAGATAAAACCGCACGCCGAGCGTAACAAGATTGTCATGACCTTGGGTGAAACAGGAGAAGAAAACAAACTCTTTGACACAACAGCTGTCTCAGCGACGGAGCCTCAGGCAGAGGCTGTTACGGAAGAAATAACTTCAGAAGCCATAGACCCTATGGCACCTAGCATGATGGAAGTAGAGTCTCCGGCAATCCCTTCAATGATGGCATTTGGTTTGGGCTTGTATAAATCACAGCCAAAAGATGTAACTCCTGTCGTATCAGAGAATCATACTTCTGAAGGAATAGTAAAAGAAGTATTTGGAGTAGAGCCGCAGGAAACCATTTTAATGCCAGAAATGGAAAAAGCGAGTGAGCCTGTACCTGTTAGTGAACCAATGGCCATCGTTGAACCTGTGATAAAAATTCAGGATGAACAGAAGATTGTGTTTGAACTGTCACCGATAGCAGAAGAAATTCCTGTTGAGATAACCTCGCCAGTGAATAATATTGAAGCGGCTGCACCGACAAACGATGTTCAGGCTGAGTTGAATGACTTATTCAATGCGCCTATGAAGGAGATTGAAAAAACCGAACAGCAGATGAAAGACGAGTATGTGACCATAAAAGGTATCACTTTGAATCGACGAAAAGGAAGTCGTCTGCTGACTGATACTGAACTAGAAGCAGAGGTCAATTTCGAACTTCAAAAAAGGGCCTTTGATGAACGAGCGTCACGACTTCGTTCAATGAGTTTCAATGTAACTAAGGCAGACATCGATAGTGATGAATCAAATATCCCGGCGTTTATGCGCCACAACAAGGTATTAGATCAGCATCCTTCGTCAAGCGAAGATGTATACTCCGATGTAAAAATTAATAATGGTAATTCGAACGGTTCAAACATAAGTACATTGAATACGTTTCTGAACGGGAAGAATCCCGATTAATTCGATTTGTTTTTTGTTTTTGGGTGAACAAGAGGGGTGGTTACGGAGGTAACTGCCCTTTTTGATTTATACGACGTCCGCTAACTGAGGAGTTTCTGATAACTTCATATCATGAACTTCCTCATTGAACGACTTATATCTTAGTCAACTTACCTGTTTGCATGACCTTGTCATCTTTGTAAAGCACATAAAGATAAGTACCCAAGTGCAGGTCAGAAACATTAAAGGAATTGATCAAATCAAGGATAGGCAATGTCTTGATCATACTACCGTGCAGGTCATATATTCGCAATGAATAATTTCCTTGTTCTTTGATTTGTACATTGATATGGATCTTGTCATTAAATTCGGTAGGGTAAATACACGCTACCTTTGAGGAATAGACATATTGAGTTACGCCATTAGGTGCGGCAATATCAATATCATCCACCATCAATGCTGTACCATCATGTAATCCTGTAAAAGATCCGGTGGTCGTATCGGTACCGAAATTACCGCTTGATGTTACCAATACTCTGATTAGCATTGTATTGAAACCAGAAGGATTATAGTGGAATGGCAGGGTAATTTTAGTCCAAGTAGAAATCGTCGCTCCCAGCATGGTATCAGCAATCGCAGCAATGCTGTCTCCACCATCAGAGTTATCAATAGCCAACAATGTAATTTTAGTCGAATCGCCACTTACCGGCGCATTCTTGACATACATGGAAGCATTTAAAGGATTATTAAGATAAGTCCATCCGCCGAATAAATCGAATCCCCCAGTGGACGTATTTACAGTAATGACGGCATTACTGGCGAGAGAAGGAAAAGGACCTGCAGGAATGATGCCTGTCAGTGCACTTTGATTTTTCGTTACGACTTTGAGAGCGGTAGCACTGCCATTTCCTGGTAATTCCTTTTCAATCTGAGAATAAAAAGGGGCGCCCGGATTCAGAAAAGATCCATAAAATACAATACTTGAATCGAGGCCGTGCCACATGGTAGGGATATTCAGTGGAACGCTGCCGACGGAATAATTGGTCCAGTTTTCAAAGTTTGCCATCTGGGCTTGCATCGATTGCATCAAAAAGATGGCAATCAAAAAAAGCGAAACTCTTTTCATAATCAATTCAGTTTTTTAAGGCATACATCAATGGCTTCAAAGTTTGGAAGGTCACCTGCACTTTCCAGTACCTCGGCGTATCGTACTATACCTTCGGCATCTATAACGAATGCAGAACGTTTAGCCACGCCGCGCATTTCAAACGCAAAGGTTTCACTCAAGCAACCATACATAGCGGATATTTCTTTGTTGAAATCCGACAGCAAGTCAAATTCAAGTTGATTCTCTTGTTTAAATCGCCCCAATGTGAAAAGCGAATCGATTGAAATACCAAGAATGACCGCATTCATTCCATTATATTTTGCCATATCATCACGCATACTGCACATTTCCTTTGTACACACTCCTGAGAATGCCAATGGGAAAAATAATAGCACAACATTTTTTCCTTTATAATCAGCTAAAGAAACTTTGTTTTTTTCTGTGTTGAATAATGCAAATTCAGGAGACTGTTGCCCAATTTCTATGTTCATATTTAAAATATTTGTTCAAATGTAAGTCAGCAAAAGTTTATTCCCAAACTATTCACAACACAAAAAGGTATCATGAGATTTTATAAAGAATAGAGTATTATTGTAAAACAGAAACTAAAAACACATTGACAGAACAAATCATAAACCTAGAAACCGTCAACCCCATTGAATTTTTTGGTGTTAACAACAATAAATTCGATATCCTCAAAAAAAAATTCCCTTTGCTGAAGATTTTATCCCGAGGTTCATTGATTAAGATAAGCGGACAGCCTGAAGATGTAGATAATGCAAAAGATAAAATCAATCTGATTGTGCAATATCTTGAACGCAACGGTCATCTGTCGGAAAATTACTTTTCGCAAATTCTGGGTGATGACGACGGTATGATTGATGAAAAAATAGTGGATGATTCGAGCAATGACATTCTTGTATTCGGCCAAAATGGGAAAATAATCAGGGCCAAGACGAAGAATCAAAAGCTACTTGTCTCAGCTTCAGACAAGAATGATATTTTATTCGCCGTTGGACCTGCAGGAACCGGCAAAACTTATACTGCCGTTGCATTGGCCGTGAGGGCCTTGAAGAATAAGGTAGTCAAAAAAATCATCTTGACCCGCCCGGCTGTTGAAGCAGGAGAAAACCTGGGTTTTCTTCCCGGTGACCTGAAAGAGAAAATAGATCCTTACTTACGACCGTTGTATGATGCGCTGGATGATATGATCCCGTCCGATAAACTCAATTATTATATGACTAACCGCATCATTGAAATTGCGCCGTTAGCCTATATGCGGGGAAGGACGCTAGACAATTCATTCATCATCCTGGATGAAGCGCAAAATACCACAGAACTTCAGATTAAAATGTTCCTGACTCGTATAGGACCATCAGCTAAAGCCGTAATCACTGGTGATATGACACAGATTGATTTGCCTAAAAACCAGCAAAGCGGCCTGTCAAAAGCCATTCATATTCTTAAGAATATTGAAGGGATCGCACATATCGAACTCGACGATGAAGATGTCGTCCGACACAGACTCGTAAAACAAATTATTCGCGCGTATGAACGAGCTAACGAAATATCACAGAAAGAGGTCAAGAGTGGTCATGATGTCAATGGGAAATAGGATATTCGTTGCGCTGTTGATATGCAGCCTGCTGGCTAGTTGCAAACCTAAAAGCCTTGATAGCACTTCGGCTGAAAAAAATAAAGCATGTGAAAAGCCACTTTCACAAAAGGGGCTTTCCGAAAGCAGGCATTTATTACAGAACGGAGACATCATACTTCGTACAGGCAATGATGTGATCAGTGGTATTTTCGCCCAGTTGAATAAAAGAGACAAGACCTATTCGCATTGCGGAATAGCCTTCATTGAAAACGGCCATTGGATGGTTTATCATTCTATTGGAGGTGAAGATAATCCGGATGAAAAATTGCGACGGGACCCGTTTGAAAAATTTGTTGGCAGTGACCATAATCTGGGTTTTGCAATTTGCCGCTACCCACTGACAGAAAACCAGAGCCAGAAGCTACAGAAAACTGTTACTTTATTTTATGATAACCATACACCTTTTGATATGAAATTTGACTTAAAGACTGACGATCACCTGTATTGTGCTGAAATGGTTTACAAAGCATTCAACATCGCGCTGAACACTTCTCATTTCTTTGCAACAACCACCCACAAAGGGTTTGAGTATGTTTCAACTGACAATATCTTTGGCAATAATAACGCTAGGATTCTTTGCCATATCGTTTATTAAATCTACTTTTGCCCAAATTATAAAATAACTATACATGAAAAAATTATTATTATCAGTTACAGCCTTCACGTTAATTTCGTTTGCAATAATGAGTTGCGGCAGCAAAAGTAATCCCAAGGATGTATCTCAGAATTTCCTCAATGCACTGACTAAAATGGATTATGAAAGCGCTAAAAAATATGGCACACCTGAAACAGGAAAGATACTCGATATGTTGTCAAGCTTTTCAAGCATGATGCCTGATTCTGTGAAGAACAAAGCTAAGGATGTGAAAGTTGAGATCAAAAATGTCAAGGAAGAAGGTGATAAATGTGTGGTGACATATAAGAACAGTGAAAAGAATGAAGATCAGACATTAAATCTGATTAAAAAAGATGGCAAATGGCTTGTCAATATGACAAAAGACGAAACCATGGGAGCCGGTGAAGATAACACACCTCCTGCTGATGCACCGTTGGAAGAATCCGCTCCGATGGCTGATTCTGTAAAAGTTGACACCGCCCGATAATTGAACTACTATTCAAATAAAAAAAGCCCCCTCTATAAACAGGGGCTTTTTTATTTATACAAGAATTTACAATATGCTCACAAAATTCGTAATTCGTTGAAATAGATACCTTGTATGAGAAGTACTTTCTTAGAAAACGTTTCACATCATTCCTGAAGCTTATAATTTTTGGGTATTGAAAAAGGATAATCAACTGTTTTGTCAAACTCAGCTTTATTTATTTCCATATCCAGTTCCAAAGCACCTTTGATATCGAGAATATTGTATTGTCGTTGCCCCGCAAATAATCGGTTATCCACCAAACCATATTGATTAAGCACAATCAATAATGAACTCGCTGAAGTAGGTCTTGACATCTGCAATTGCAATTTGTTCAGGGTGCTGTCACCTTTGGTATACGTAAGTTGATTGGTATAATCCTTACCTCTAATTTTGATGTTGGAGAGTGACCCCAATTCTTTGATATCTGTGAAGGAACCATCTAACTTGATAGCATTCCCGATAATCAATTCTTGAAGAGTGTTGAAATCAACTTCAATATTGATAAGCTTCTGGATATCGCTATATGTATACAGATACGACTTCTTATTGACACGTTCAATGGCTTTGATGCTATCAGGTGTTATAATGGCTCTGGCAATCTCCCCTATGATTGGCGCGTTAATACTGGCCCAGATGATGCTGTCTTTACGAATTCTGAAATTTATACTGAAATTCTGTTTTTCCTTGGCTGATTCAAAATGCATCTTCGCACGGCATTGATAAGTTATGTAACTTATTTTCTTTGCTAAAATCATCGAATTTGCATACGCAGTATCCAAAGGCCGTATGATGAGTGAGTCCTTTTTGATTGCAGGAATACTATCGTTTTTAGACAGAGCATTTTTGAGGCCTTCGATCTTATCCTGCTTTTTTTCGACTCTGCTTTCCTTACGCTCGATTTTTTTTTCGGTTCTCTTTTCCTTGCGATCTTCTTTCTTTTTATTCTTAATAAAAAAAGGTCTGATCGTATTACAACTACCCAACATAATTGAAAGTATTATCGTGATAAGGATCATCCTTCTATACATACTATTTACCATCTTGAATCTTTTTTAATAGGCCCGGATTATTCTCTCCCTTTTCGATTGCCTTTCTCCAGTTATCAAGAGCCTTTCCGGAATTACCCAATTTAGAATACACATCACCAAGATGTTCAAAAAGAGTCCCATCATTCTCACCATTTGCATCAATAGCTTTTTGAATATAAATTTGCGCTTCTTTATAATTGCCTTGCTGAAAGAATATCCAGCCATACGTATCTAAAAATGATTTTGATGTCGGCATGATCTCCAAGGATCTTTTCGACATCTTTTCGGCCAAATCTAGGCGCTCATTACGAAGCGAAAGATAATAGGCGTAGTTATTCATGGCAGTCGCATCACCCGGTTGCAATTCAATCGCCTTCTCAAAACAACTGTCACTGAAAGGATATTTTTTTAGTGAGTTATATGCATCACCCAACGAAGAATAAAATTGGGACAGCAGTAACTTGTTTTCCTTTTCAAGTGGAAGTCCAGCATCCAGATAATAAATGGCCTTTTCTGTTTCCTTCTTCTGCAGAAAAGAAATGCCAGCATAGAAATAAGGTATGGAGTTTTGGGGAAGAACTTCAATGCAACGTTTGCTGACATTGATCACACTGTCCAATTGCTGTTTTTCAGAATAGATGGAAATAATCTGAGTCCAAACTGAAATTTTTTGTACATCGAGTGACAGATACCTGCGATACTCTTCTAATGCCAGTTCATACTTTTTTGAAAAATAAAGAACATCTGCGTATAACGAAATGGCATCCTTATTTCCTGCTGGTTCCTCTGAAATAGATTTTGCCATTCGGATGACTTCATCCTGATGTAAGGTATCTGCTTCGAGTTTTTTCAACGAGGGTATGATCAGTGCAATTTTAGTATCCACATCAAGATTCCTGTTTTTCATCACCTGCTGCATATAGTCGTTATACCTTGTGATATTATTCATCTCAAGATAATATTGAGCCAACGCTATCTGAGCAAGCGGATCATCAGGATAATCCTTCTCTATGCCTATGAATACATCCCTGACCTTATCAGTCTGTTTAGAAGCTGCGTAAATATCCGCAATCAGTAAATCATATTTTGACGAACTTCGGTCGTCTTGTTTCAATTTCTCTATCTCGTGTACGGCCAATTCAGATTTACCCTGTTTGACAAAGATTTCTTTCTTCTGCAGAATGATATCCTCATTGAAACCAAGGCTCAATTCAAGCTTTTCAAAACTTTGGATAGCTGCATCGTAGTCCTTCATCATCATCTGAAGAGTCGCTTTGTCGTAAAGATATTCCTCGTCCTGAGGATACTTCTCAAGCAACAGATCATATTGACCGACCGCCAGTTTTGGCTTCTTATTCAACACCAGCATCTGGGTATATAATTCCCTGAAAAATTTATTATCCGGATCACCCTTGGTAGCCTGTTCCGCATTCTTCTCAGCGTTGGACAGATCCATCTTCTGATATTGCAAACGTGCCAGGTTATATCTGGCTGTCGGATTAGATGGATTTTTCTTTACGAATTCAGTGTATAAAGAAAGGGCTGTTTTGGTATCACCCAATACTCTGGCATTCTCGGCATTAAAGAACGACGGATAGTTTCTGGCTATCTCATCTTTCACTGAAAAATCGTGAGTGTCCGACATTCTTCGACTTTTGCATGAGGCAAACGCGCATACGATAAGCAAGGAAATAATTGGCTTGATCTTCATCTATAATTTGAAAGAATAATCACCCAAACTCAGTTCATCCGGTTTGGATCGGCAATCTACATGATTTCCCAGCAAGGAGTTTTTAATTATGGAATTCTTAACAGCGGAATGTGCACCAACGATACTGTAACTGACTAATGAATTCTCAATGATACAGCCTGTTTCAAGCGATGCGTAAGGCCCAACAACCGCATTCCGAATACACACATCAGCTCCGATAAAACAAGGTTGAATGATCGTACTGTTTTCGACAACAGCTGATTCATGTCTCATCGTTTCATGCTCTTTTTTTATATCCAGCATTCTTTCCAATGTATACAGGGTGGCGTCCTTATTACCACAATCCAGCCACTCTTCAACCTGCCCTGTATAAAACTTCACACCTTTGTTTTTCATGTTTTCCATCGCATCAGTCAATTGGTATTCACCTTTACTCATGATTTGATTATCCAATAAATATTTCATTTCATCTCTCAGATTCTCACCATCTCTGAAATAATATACTCCGATAATAGCCAAATCGGATACGAACTCCTTTGGCTTTTCTACAAATTCTGTAATTAAGCCTTCTTCGTCCATTTTGACTACACCGAATGCAGATGGGTCTTCAACTTTTTGAGTCCATATAATCGCTTCTTTGTTTGTATCTATTGAAAAGGCTGCCTTGAACAAGGTGTCTGCAAAGGCAATAAATATATTCCCTTTAAGACATGGTTCAGCACACAGAATGGCGTGAGCAGTTCCAAGCGGAGACTCCTGGTAAAAGATACGACCTTTGGCTCCAAATTTTTCCGCTACCGCAACAAGATTCCGTTCAGCTTCTTCACCGAAAGCCGGATTGATGATAAAGGCAATTTCGTCGATAGTCTGATTAGTGGTATTCGCTATGTCTTCCACAATGCGGTGCACCATCGGCTTGCCGGCAATTGGTATCAGGGGTTTTGGTGTGGTGAGTGTATGTGGTCTCATTCGTTTTCCCATGCCGGCCATTGGTATGATGATGTTCATGCTGTCTTTGTTGTTTTATTCGTGAATAT
>CAIQUX010000300.1 GCA_903875055.1 uncultured Bacteroidota bacterium | reverse complement strand
TCGGAAAGAGAAATGTTTAGTTTGTATCAATGTGTTTCAGATTAATAAATACGATATCAAGTATGACAAGGCTGCAAATCTATTGAAAACTACAACAGGATGTTACGTTTTGATTTTATTTGTCCATGGCCTTTCTTAGATCTTGGCATTGACGGCTGCAATGCACTTATCTATCATGAGGATATATTTATCCAACTCCTTCAGAAGCACTTTCTTATCACCACTCAACGATTGTCCGAGAATCTCCTGCTGAACTGAGAGGGATGCTTTTTCAGTCTCCTTTTTTTGTGCTTCAAGTAACTGAAGATAATTGAAAACCGATTTCCTGAGTTCCTCATTTTCAGTCTCAAGCCGTAGGTTTCGCGACTTCAGTCTTTTGATTTTCGACGTGATTTCCGAAAGTTGGTTCCCTATATTTTTCTCCATTGGATACGAATTGTCTGAACTTATAATAAGATACTTTTTACTCCCTGCAAAATAATTAATTTCACAGTCTAAAACAAATAGAATGTCATTTGAACAATCGATAAACGAAGCGTATACATTCAAAGGAGAAAGTTTCTTATTGGGCGGAGCCGTCCTTGATGGGAAACCGATAAGCGGAAGCAAGGTGAATATCCCTTTAAAAACGATGAACCGTCATGGTCTGATAGCCGGCGCCACAGGTACCGGTAAGACTAAAACCCTGCAACATCTGGCTGAAGGATTAAGTGACGCGTGCGTGCCTGTCATGATGATGGATATCAAAGGCGACCTCAGTGGTATAGGAGCAGCAGGAACTGCAAATGAAAGGATCAGTGAACGATGCGCCTTACTCGGTACCGAATTCAAACCATCGGCCTACCCTGTTGAATTCCTGACGTTGAGCGACGAACCGGGTACCCGTCTGCGTGCCACTGTCACGGAATTTGGTCCTGTCCTTTTCTCTAAGATACTCGGTCTCAATGATACGCAGGAAGGCATCGTTTCCATGATATTCAAGTATTGCGATGACCATCAACTCCCTTTGCTCGATCTGAAAGACATGACTCGTGTTCTTCAATATATGAATAATGAAGGGAAGGTCGAAATCAAAGAAACCTACGGAAACATTTCAACTCAATCGACAGGCACCATCTTGCGGAAAATCATCGAACTACAACAGCAGAAAGCTGATGTGTTTTTCGGCGAAAAGTCATTTGAAGTGGATGACCTGATGCGGATCAGCGATGATGGAAGAGGCATGGTTTCTATCGTGCGTTTGACGGATCTGCAGGACAGGCCTAAACTTTTTTCAACCTTTATGTTGCAACTGCTGGCTGAACTTTATGCCAGCCTGCCTGAAGCCGGTGATCTCGACAAACCCAAGTTGGTCCTATTCATTGATGAAGCTCACTTGATTTTTCAGGATGCAACAGAGGCTTTGTTGCAACAACTTGAGACTGTCATCAAATTGATCCGGTCAAAAGGAGTCGGCATCTTTTTTATCACGCAAAACCCGAATGATATTCCACAATCCATTTTAAGTCAATTAGGCTTAAAAATACAACATGCACTTAGAGCCTTTACAGCCAAGGACCGGCAAGATATCAAAAAGGTAGCTGAAAATTATCCTGAGACCGAATATTACAAAACCGAGGACCTGATCACTCAATTAGGCATTGGTGAAGCCTTTGTCACGTTATTGAATGAGAAAGGTATACCTACCCCTTTGGTACACACTATGATTTGTCCGCCAAATTCGCGCATGGATGTACTTACTGACGCAGAAATCAATGCGATTGTGGCTCAATCAAAAATTGCCGGCCGGTATAATCAGGAAATTAATTCTGAAAGTGCCTATGAGTTACTCAACGCTAAATTAAGTGAAGCCAGAGAGAACAATACAGTCAGCCAAGGAACCAGTGCATCCTCGGGCAAAGGGGAGAAAAGCATGTTGGAGACCATTCTTGATAATCCGGTGGCCCGGCAGGTCGGTCGCACAGCCGCCAGCATCATTACACGATCTTTGTTAGGCGTATTAGGCTTAGGTGGCACCACACGAAAGAGCAAAAGCAGTTGGTTTTAAATCATACCGATTACTCTCGTATTTTAAAATGCTTTTTCCGGTCAAGTAACATACTGAACGTATGCAAACCTACACTCAACGCAATAAGAGTGATGCCGATATAAAACCCGTATCCCAATTCCTTGTTTTCATGAAAGATGAGAATCGCCAGCAAGATGCCATAGACAGGCTCGAGATTTACCATCAGGACGGTGGTGAATGATGACAACTTCTTAAGAGCACTGAGTGCGAGAGATTGCCCCCAAACCGTACAGCATAAACTTAACACGCCCAGCCATACCCAATCCATGTGGGAAGGTTTGAAATTCGTTTGCGGGAAGTAATATATGTACAATGGCAGTAATAACGTGAGACATAAAAATCCTGAACCGATTTCATAAAAAGCCACCATTCTTGACGGGTAATTGTTGACGATTTTCTTATTGAGGATAGTAAACACAGAACTCAGCATGGCAGCCAGTACACCTAAACCGATACCGATGGCGTATTCGATCTCAAAGTGATAGATACAGTACATACCGATCAAGGCGATAAGTCCCACCAATAATTCCTTGATATTAAACTTGGATTTGAATATCAGAGGTTCCAATAACGCGGTAAATATTCCAGCTGTAGCCAGGCAGGTCAACGCAATAGACGCATTGGCATACTTGATCGAGCCATAAAACGCCACCCAATGGATGGCAATTATGGAGCCGATTCCCATAAACCGAAACAATTCAGCCCTTGATATCTTCACAAATTCCTTCCTGACTGACAGAATAACAAAGAAAATGGCGGCAGTGATCCAGGTTCTGTGCCAGACAAGCGGAAATTCTTTCAGTTCGATTGCACGGCCTAAAACCCCTGTAAAGCCCCACAGGAAGACAGCCAGATGCATTTTCAACAGTGCATTTTTCATAATTTCGCACAAAATAGGAGAAATATCTTCGAATAGTTGGCATTTAAGAAAGAAAAATATACTTTTGCCGTCCTTAAAATAATAGTAGCGATGCCAAAGATGAAGACCCACTCACGTGCCAAGAAAACATTCTCAATCACCGGAAGTGGTAAAGTAAAAAGATTCAAGGCTTTTAAAAGTCACTTGTTGACCAAGAAAGCCACGTCCCGTAAGCGTAATTTACGAGGAAGTACGATAGTACACAAAACAAACCTTGGAATGGTGAAGCGTCTTCTTTGCATAGGAGGCTAGTCTCCTGCATGTCGAGTTTCCATTCCGAATAATCATTGTAATAATAACAGTCTAAATTTTAAAATATGCCACGTTCAAAAAACGCCGTAGCAAGCAGAGCCAGAAAGAAAAAAATATTAGCCCAGGCTAAAGGATATTATGGTAAACGTAAAAATGTATTTACCGTTGCCAAAAACGTTGTGGAGAAAGGAATGACCTACAAGTTTGTCGGTCGCAAATTGAAAAAACGTGATTTCAGAACATTATGGATCGCCCGTATCAATGCGGCTGTTCGTGCTGAAGGAATGAATTACTCTACGTTCATCAACAAATTGGCTAAAGCAAACATCACCTTGAACCGTAAGGTATTGGCTGACATGGCAATGAACGAACCGGAAACATTCAAATCAATTCTGGCTCAGGTAAAATAAATTTTTATTTTATAGAAAATAGTGAGGCGCACTTTGGTGCGCTTTTTTTATTGTACATATACAAAGGCATTCACATCATCTGCCTGCTGCCCGATCGAAAACCCAACTCAAGATTTTGCCACACTGCTTGCTGCAATAAATCCGCTGGTCCAGGCATGCTGAAAATTGAATCCGCCAGTGATGCCATCTACATCCATGATTTCGCCACCAAAATAAAGGCCTTTGACCAACTTGCTTTCCATGGTGGAAGGCTCAATCTCTGCTAATGAAATACCACCACAGGTAACAAATTCCTCTTTGAACGTGGTCTTCCCTTCAACCGTAATGAGATGTGTGGTGAGGATATGAATTAGTTTGTTTTGTTCTTTCCCGGGTAATTCACTCCATTTTATCTGACCATTGATGGAACATTCCTTCAACAAATAGTCCCAAAGTCGGTTGGGGAGTCCGAATGGATTTTTTGCATCGAGCCGGTTAGCGCCTTGCCTGATACGTATCGGGCTCCATCTGTCGCGGATATCACTTTCGGGTTGCCCAAGCCAGTTTACAATCACCTTAAAGTGATAGGATGATTCTTGTAGCTCCCTTGCTCCCCAAGCTGAAAGTCTCAATATGGCCGGTCCGCTGAGTCCCCAATGGGTAATCAGCACAGGCCCTTGCTCAGTCAATTTGCTGCCCTCAATTTTAACAATTGCATTCTCAACCACTACACCCATTAATTCCTTTAACGATGATGATGGTGTATTGAACGTGAACAACGAAGGACTCGGTTGCTCAATCGTATGACCTAATGATGCCAGCCAGGCGTACTGCTCGGATTTAGGAAAGCCACCTGAAGCCACAAACAGATAATCGGCGGTGATGATTTCAGCATTTTTTAGTGTAAGATAAAACTGATCAGCCTTCTTTTCGACTTGCACCACTTCGGCATTCAGGGTCAGACTTACGCCATCTTTGGTGGCTTCATTCAACAGGCAGTCTATGATGGTTTGCGAACTATTACTTGCAGGAAACATGCGCCCGTCGGGTTCTGTTATAAGCGCGACTCCTCGTTGCTGAAACCAAGCTATGGTATCTTTAGTTGAAAAATAGCTGAAGGCTTTCTTAAGGAAGTTCTTTCCTCGCGGGTATTTTTTGAGAAGTTCGGCCGGTTGAAAGCATGCATTTGTGACATTGCAACGACCACCGCCACTTACCTTCACTTTTTGCAATACCTTGGATTGTTTTTCGAGTATGCGGACTGACAAATCAGGTCTGGCTTGTGCAGCATTAACAGCACAAAAAAAACCAGCCGCCCCGCCACCGATCACAATGAGTTTTTTGGACATGCTGCAAATATAGCGTATGATGTTTCGCTCTTTCTATGAATGTTATCATTAGGATAGATAAACTGCGTGAGGGATGGTAGTGAAAATCCCACGCGCCTCGCGTGGATTGAAGCGGACAGCCCGACCCGAGGCTTTGGGAGGGGCACGCCCAGCAGGACCTTTCGACTTGACCTATGAATGCAATTTCAAAATTAAAATGCCATCAAATCAACGGCCTTTCCTTAAATTAATTGGATCCCTGATTGATTATTCGGCCTTTCTGATGGTATCAGAAAAGATGATACTACTGTTCGTGTAAAGACGTATGATATACATCCCGTTTATAAGATCTTTCATATCGATGGTCAGGTTGTTGATGCCTGGTACAGATTCAGAGGCATTGCTTTTTAACATGCGCCCATTGAGGTCGAACAATCTGATTTCCGTTTCAGAACTTTTGTTGGCGTGATATTGAATATTCAGCACATCCTTTACCGGAATCGGAAAGATGAATACACCCTGCTCATTACCTGACCTTTCCAGATCGACGATATCGGTTTCAATACTACGATGTCCATCGATATCTACTTGCTCAAGACGATAGTAATTGTGTCCTGCAACCGGTTTCGAATTCACTGCTGAGTAATTCAATGAGGTGACACTATTCCCTTTTTCAGATGCACTGTTTATTTTTTGGATTGTTGTAAAATGAAGACCGTCCGTACTGTGTTGAAGGTTGAAATAGTCATTATTTTCTTCCTGACTTGTAGCCCATACTAGATTATCATGATTACCATCTTTGTTCCCCGTAAAGCTTGTGATGTGCACAGGCAATGGAATGTTCAGGGTGAATCCTGAAAAGTTGGTTGTCCCATTCAGCGTTGTCAACGGGGAGGTCAAGGAAGTAGAAACTGTTGCGCTCCCCAGAAAGCATTGCGCTATACATTGTGTCTTTCCGCCTGCCGAAAGAAGTTGCAGCTGAAGATTCGGCTGACTGCTGGCCAACCAATTGACCGTATTCGTAAATCTGAATCGACCAAGACGACGTTGAACTCCTGCCGGCATTGGTGTTGCACTAACGGAAGGCACGGTAGTGGATACTACTTTCAATTGACTGTTATTGTAGAGAACCGAAGGGGTAGTTAATAATGTAAATGCTACGTCCCTGGTACCCGCGATATAGATATAAGAACCGCTTGCAGGGGTTCCTCCAGCCAGTATTGCAGGAGCAAAATTGACACCGAACTGATATCCTCCAAGGCTCAGCACGGTTGTACCATCATTGACAATATATACATCGAATTCAAGAGTATTCACCGTTGATGCAGGGTTTTGCAAGGAGATGGTGACATGATCGAAAGCAAAGCCGGACTCAGACAACGTGGTGACAGATATAATGAGCAGGATTACAAGTTTAAAAACAAATTTCATCGTTCAGATAATTAAGTAAAGGTGTAAAGATTAACGAGCTAAAGATAGGATAATATTATATTCCTTGATTGAAATCATCTCCCGAAATCAATAAAACTTCGATTCATAAATACATGCTTAGGATTTCTATTTGGAGCGTACCTTGTCAGGAAATTCTGCTCCATACTTCCTTGTCTTTTCGGGTCATGAGAAAAGACTTTAATGATGAATTTTCCTCAGACTCGAGGTACGGGTCCTTTTGCAACAAGTCAATGGCCACATGACGAGTCAGTTCCATCAGGTTGACATCCTTGATGATATCGGCCAGTTTCAGATCTGAGCCACCGCTTTGTCTGGTACCGTCGATTTCACCCGGCCCTCGTAATTCAAGATCCTTTTCAGCGATGGCAAAACCACTGGTTTCAGTGACCATGGTATGCATACGTAATTTACCAACGGCGGTAATTTTATGTGTGGTCAACAAAATACAATACGATTTATCAGCTCCCCGACCGACTCGTCCGCGTAACTGATGCAATTGGGACAGACCGAAACGTTCGGCGCTTTCAATCAGCATCACACTGGCATTCGGCACATTCACACCCACTTCAATCACTGTCGTGGCCACCATGATATGAGCTTTGCCCTGCACGAAACTTTTCATATTCGATTCACGCTCTTCAGGTTTTTGTTTGCCATGCACCATAGCGATATGATAGGTTTGTTCAGGGAAAAATTGTTTCACCTGTTCGTAACCGGCATATAGATTTTCATAATCCAGTTTTTCACTTTCCTCAATCAATGGATAGACGATATAGGCTTGTCGCCCCTGATCGATTTCATGTTTGATGAATTCCATCACTTTGGCCCGATGGATTTCAGGCCGATGAACGGTTGAGATCGGTTTGCGTCCCGGTGGCAGATTCTTGATGACAGATACATCCAGATCGCCATAACTTGTCATGGCCAATGTCCGTGGAATAGGCGTAGCCGTCATGACAAGTATATGTGGAGGTAGTTCGTTTTTCTTCCATAGCTTGGCGCGTTGTGCCACACCGAATCGATGTTGTTCATCGATGATGCAAAGACCGAGGTTTTTAAAAATAACATTGTCTTCGATCAACGCATGGGTGCCGATAAGAATTTTCATTTCACCGCATTCTAACTTTTCTAATAATGATCGTCTTTCTTTGGCTTTCACTTTTCCAGTAAGAAAGCCCACTTCGATATCCATTTCTATCAATAGGTCTTTGATACCAATAAAATGTTGCTGTGCCAATATCTCGGTCGGTGCCATGAGGCAAGCCTGAAAATCATTATCGATAGCCAGCAGCATGCAAAGCAATGCCACGATAGTTTTGCCGCTTCCTACATCGCCTTGCAGTAACCTGTTCATTTGTTTTCCGGTCTGCGTATCTAGTCTGATTTCACGAAGTACCTCCTTCTGGTCGTTGGTCAATTCAAACGGCAGATGTTGCTTATAAAACGTATTGAATGCATCACCCACTTTCAGGAATTGATAGCCATGTATGAATTGACGATTCAGTTTCAATTTGCAGATACCGATCTGATGAACAAACAATTCCTCAAATTTCAATCGATGCATGGAAGCTTGCAGCAACAGATTGTCCTCAGGAAAATGAATATTTTTTACGGCCTGATATCTAGACAGCAGTCGATGTTGCTGAATAACCGATGGCGGTAAATTCTCCCGGATGTCTTTTTCCTTAATCTGTAAAAAAAGCTGTTGTATCAGCTTGACAAAGTTTCGACCTGACAGCCACTTGGAACGAAGCTTTTCGGTAGACGAATAGACTGGCATGAAGGCGGGTAATTCATCGGGAGACACCGTGTCTAGTTTTTCTATTTCAGGATGTGTGATGGTCAAGTAACCGTTGAAGCGGACGGCTTTGCCATACACCAAAAAATTTCCGCCGCCTTCAATCACTTTCTCGATGAAACTGATCCCCTGAAACCACACCAGTTCTATCATGCCGGTGCTGTCTTTCAGATTACCGACGAGACGCTTGCCACGGCCTACTCCCAGAACTTCCGCAAAGGTGATTCGTCCCACAAGCTGCACCATAACGCCGTCTTCCTGTATCTGACCGATCTGCATCACCGTGCTTCGATCGACATAACGGAAGGGATAGAACTGTAGCATATCACCGAAGGTGCTTATCGCCACTTCCTTCCGCAGCAATTCGGCCTTGTAGGGGCCAACCCCTTTCAGGTATTCGATGGGTGTAAGCAGTATGTCCTGACTGTGTATAAACATTAAGGCCTTAAAAATAAATGAAAGAGTCGAAAGAAATCAATGCAGCACTAAAAGAATCACATGCCCCGAATCATGTTGAAGTGTGTAGTAAGATGCTTCCTGATTCGTTTTAATTGCTGAGTGAAATGATTTTGGCACTATGTTTTTTCCTGGTTACGACATTCACGATATAAGTACCCGGTGCTAACGAAGGCAATTGAACGCTTGTCTCTCGTATCGGATTGCTATATTTCTCGAAGAGAATTTGCTCACCGTTGAGTGCATACACCTGCACCGATTTTACATCGTCCGATGCCGATTGTATATGCAGGATATCCTTAGCAGGATTCGGATATATGTGAATAGCCTCTTCAATGGGAGGAATGAAATTCACTGGAGAAGGACTTGAGCAGGTATCGAGTTTTACTTTTGTAATAAAGGTATCCAGATACGCTATTGGAAAATGATGTCCTGAAAAATTATACGTGAAGTCGATGTGGCAAGGATGATTTAATGTGGCGAAGGTATCTTGTAAACTATGTGTATTGTATTCGTAGGCATTTGAGCAACAATCGTTATCACCAAAACTGAAAAGGAAATACGCATTTGAATTACTTATTTTCAGCTTCAATGAATCGAGTCCGTATTGTTTGTACATGTCATAGAAATAAGGGTTTTCGAAATTATTTAACGGGAACCCATCATAATCGACCACCGATGTTCCGGAAGCGCAATTGATACCATCGGCACCACCTTCCAAACCGGCTATCAATGCTGGAATGCCGCCATTTGACAAACCCAATACAATCACCTTATTGTATTTGAGTTTTAAACATTTGATGGCCGCCGTACATTCGATCTGCATATTCGCCGCCCAATTAAATCCAAAAAAATCGGTGTAAGGAGTGAAATAACCATAATCGAGTTTCATGTAATAGGTAGCTCCGGCGTCTTTCCAAATACTTCGAAAATCTTCGTTGGGTTTTACGTACGTATACACGTCTCCATATTGAAGGCATTTGTTTCTGATAGGCATTGGAATATTATGATAATCATAGGGGTTGCCACTCGCAATTTGCCAACCGCTATGAGTGCCAGTTCCGGGAATAATAAAGAAAGCCGTCGTTGAATCGGCGCTCGATTTATTATAATAGGCATACCAGTTCTTCACAACGGTATCAATCGAAAAGGTTCCATTTATTTCCTGCAATACCGTATCGGCCCAAGGTTCTTGATTATGCAATCCATAAATGGGATTAAATACATTTAGCGGTACGATGTCGTTTAGATGTTCGGCATTATATATCGAGAACGGGCATTCGCTTTTAACGATACGCTTGAGGTCGTTGAACGATTGAACCTGATCTAAAATAAAATTGTCGGAGTCGTTGGATGAAAATGTAATAGCATGGTATTGGGTAAAGATATCATTGAGTGGGAACCCTTGAGACGAACTTTGATAGATGCAACAGACGAAGAGCATGAAGAATAAGGAGAGATGTTTCATATGAAAGATTATTAGTAACAAATATAACCCAAAATATAGAACATCTTCTTGCCATGCTTCAGACATCTTTTATTTTTCTTGTTCAGCAAAGATTCAATCGTTCTCACTTCTTCTTCAATTCTTCAATCGCTGCCTGCATGGTCTGAAGCAATTGCATCATATCATGCAAATTTACGTCTTCTGCTTGCGAGTCAGAGTTGTTGAGCGTGCAGACAAATTTCCACAGCTCCACCACGTCCGAATTTTTAACGGTATAGGGCTGATAGTTTTTATTGTCTGAATGAAGCTCGATGGATTTACCTTTCTTAAACAGACGCTTATACACCACACCTTCTTCTTTGGTGACAACGATATAGGTGCTGCCGTTTTCGATATCATTGATCGATTCGATATATTTTCCAACCACATAGCATCCATTTTTCAACGGAGGCATTGAATCGCCGGTAATCGGGAAGGCGCGATGTGTGCCCACGGTCTTGAACGGCAAACTCATCAGCGGTAATTTCTCGATATACTCCGGATCGGAATAGCCGGTGAGATAACCGGCAGAAGCTTTCATGGTCACAACTTCCACGGCATCCTGATTGGCTTTGTCGACAACGATAGGAAACAGGATCCTGTTCTCCCCCACTTTCATAAACGACTCCGAATCAAACTTGCTCAGGTCGCATTTCACCAGCGCATCGATAGCGATATGAAAGAGGTTGGACAGCTTGATGACCGTATCGATCGGCGGGTCGCAACGTTCTTCCTCGTACGAACCGATACGGGCCCGCGGAATTTCCAATTGCTCAGCCAACTGCTCCTGTGACCATTTTTTGAGCGACCTCAAATGCCTGATATTTTTGGATAATTTACTCATACTAAAATATTGAGCAAATATATACTAAATTGATTAGTAATTTTAATTTTTTAGAAACCCATCCCACTCACACTTCGCTGCGGCAAATAACATGGAACGTAATATCATGCATATCGATCTTGACTCCTTCTTCGTCTCCGTTGAGCGGCTTGTCCGTCCGGAACTCATGGGCAAACCTGTGCTTGTAGGCGGCACCAGCGACCGGGGCGTGGTAGCGTCATGCAGTTATGAAGCCCGCGAGTTCGGTATCCATTCGGCCATGCCCATGCGTATGGCTCGACAACTTTGCCCCGAAGCTATTATCGTCAAAGGCGATGGTGAGCAATACAGCAAGTACTCCAATATCATCACCGAAATGATTCATGAAAATGTACCGCTGTATGAGAAGACATCCATCGATGAGTTTTATGTCGACTATACCGGTATGGATCGTTTTTTTGGTTGTTATAAGATGGCTACCGAACTGAGACAGAAAATCATCAAAGAAACACATCTTCCGATTTCATTCGCCATGTCATCCAACAAGACGGTTTCGAAAGTCGGTACAGGTGAAGCCAAACCCAACGGGCAAAAAGAGATTCCATTCGGAACCGAAAAAATATTCCTGGCGCCCTTATCGATCCGTAAGATTCCGATGGTGGGCGATAAGACATATCAGCTCTTACGGGGCATGGGTATACAACAGATACGAACCTTGCAGGAGATGCCATGCGAACTGATGCAACAGGTGCTGGGCGAAAACGGAGCGCTTATATGGCGCAAGGCCAACGGTATCGACAACTCGCCCATTGTACCGTATTCGGAACGAAAATCAATTTCTACCGAACGCACCTTCGAGAAAGATACCATCGATGTGAGGGCATTGAAAAGTCTGCTGATCGGCATGACAGAAAAACTCGCCTATCAATTACGTGATGAAGGCAAACTCACCTCTTGTGTCACCGTAAAAATCCGCTACTCCGATTTCAATACCTATACCATGCAGGCCCGCATACCCTATACCTCGCTCGATCATGTGCTGATTGAAAAGATAAACGGCCTGTTCGATAAACTGTATCAGAAACGCATGCTGATCCGCCTGATCGGTATCCGTTTCAGCCATCTGGTATACGGCGGTTATCAGTACAATATGTTTGAAGATACGATTGAACAGATTCATCTCTATCAGGCGATGGACAGCATACGAAAACGTTTCGGAAATGATGCCGTAAGCCGTGCAGCCGGAAGCAACTACAAACCGAACAAAGTGAACGCCTTCAACGGTATCATAGCCAAACCCTGACAACTACAGACCTATCAAAATACGACAGACTTGAAAATGAATACGGTTTAAAAACAACGATTCAAACGTCAGTGATCTGCAGCTCAACATCATTTTACGCATGCTCCTCAATTGCCACACATACTACAGTTTCTGCTACGGCACTTTCTCAATCGAAGAACTGCTTGATGAGGTGCAACGAAACGGATATGACACCTTTGTGCTGAGCGATATCAATAACACCTCTGCCTGTCTTGATACCATCCGTCTTTGTAAAGAGCGCCTGTTAAAACCTATTGTCGGTATCGATTTCAGAAACAAGGCGCAGCAGGCATATATAGGCATTGCTCAAAACAATGAAGGCTTTCAGGAACTGAATGAACATCTCTCGTCGCATCTGCATAGCGGCGAATCGTTCAACGAAACGGCACCGGCGTTCACACATGCCTATGTTGTGTATCCCTTGTCGGCATACAAAGGCTGGCCGCTAAACGAACATGAATTTATCGGTGTACCGGTGAAGGATTTGAACACGCTCAATTTTTCACCCGCCATCAGACAACCTGATAAGTTGGTGGCGTTACAGACGGTCTCTTTTGCAGGCAAACGTCAATTCAATGCGCATCGTTTATTACGTGCCATCGATACCAATAATCTGCTGAGCAAATTGCCTTTAGACCAGCAGGCCACAGGCACTGAAATGATAATGCCGAAGTCAGCGCTATATGACGCCTACGCATACCATCCCTACATCATAAAAAATACGGAACGCATCCTCGATCATTGCAGCATCGAATTTCAATTCGGCAAACTGACCAACAAAAACCGGTCCTTTTATGAAGGAAGTATTGCCGAGGATAAGGAACGTTTACATAAGCTTTGTCTGGAAGGATTGCCGTATCGCTATCCCAATCCTTCGGCCGAAGTGATGCAGAGGATCACAAAGGAACTGGATATCATCACAGAATTGAAATTCGCTTCCTACTTTCTGATCAACTGGGA
>CAIQUX010000299.1 GCA_903875055.1 uncultured Bacteroidota bacterium | reverse complement strand
TTCATATTTCAGCGTAAAAGTAGTGCACTAAGGTGCATGACATTGTAGACAATAAGTTCAATAAGCTTGCACCTCAGCTATTTCGAAACCTTCCACAATTTCGTTAGCCTGAAGCACACCATCTATTTCGCCGGCTGCAACTCGCAGTATATCAATACAGCTTCGTTTTGCCGGCTCGTACCTGATGCACTTCAGACTTTTTCAGCAAGCCCTATGTACGAACCCATCAATGCATGTATTATCCAGAAACACAGTTACTACTTCATTGGCTACCAATTGCCTTGTTTCAATACCGATTCGTTTACCTATTTTTTACCTGATGACGTGCTGATATTTTCAACAGGCCTTCTTAAACTAAAAGGGCCTCGAACAGATGAAAAAAAAATCTATTCAATAAAAGTGTTAACTTTTTTTAATTATTCATAAATTAACATTAGATTTACCTTCCGTTGTGTGTTGACTTCGGCAACAATAAATAAAAATGATTTTAAATAAATTGACATCTATATCTTCTTCACCATTAAAAACACATTCATATTGAAGTATCTTCAACCCTTCACCTGAAACGTTCGGAAGGCTCTTACATCAAGGCTTTTCGTGTTTGGAAGAACGAATAATAAGGGGTCTTCGAAAGAACAGAAACCACTACAGAAACACAGAAACAATCAATAATTAGTAAGTCATCATTTTTCATCAAAAAAAACAATAATGAACAAAATGCAACACAATTTCAAATGGCAAACACCCAACTGGCTCCGAGTGTTATGCCTAACCTTACTGGTGGGACTCGCCGGTGCCGGAGCCTATGCACAAACTCTAAGTGTCTATTCATTTGCACAAACGAGTGGTACCTATAAGCAGTCAGGTATGGGTGCATCGTTAACCCCCTCTGGTTATTACGATGACAACAATTTTGCTACTGTCACTCTTCCCTTTACGTTTACGTACCATGGAACTGCTTTCACATCGGTTGGAATCAGTGCGAATGGTTTTGCTAAATTAGGAGGAACGACTTCTACTTCGTATGCGGCTTTAGGATCTTATACAGATCTCCTTTCACCAATGAATCAGGACTTATATGGCAATACGGGTGTTGGAGGTAATATCAGTTATACAACGGTTGGTACTACGCCAAACCGTGTGTTTACTATTCAGTGGGCAAACTGGGGCTTTTATAGTTCAGCACTGAATGAAATGAATTTTGAAGTTAAATTGTTTGAAACTTCAAACAACGTTCAATTTGTGTATGGAGCACACCCTGGTACCACGTCATCTACTGTTCATGTTGGGTTGAGCGGTGCCACAAATGCGGATTTGCAATCGAGAACAACATCAACAAACTGGAGCGCGACTACAGCGGGTACCAGCGCAAGTACATGTACAATGAGTTCCACAGTTTTTCCTGCTAACGGTCTGATCTTTCAATGGACCCCTGCTGCTACGGTAGCTGCAATGACATTCTCACAAATTTCAGGAACTTATGTTCCTGTTGAAGCGGCTACTACATGTACCTCATTGACAACTGATGCGACAGTAAGTTATGATGATACCTGGATGGGGCTTCAAACCATTCCATGGACATTTACCTATCACGGTGCTCCATATACGACAATAGGTGTAAGCCCGAATGGGGTTGCCCGATTTGCCGGTAATGCAACAGCAAGTTCTAACTACAGTGTGATGACCTCTACTCCGGATGTCTTATCGCCATTGAATGCCGATTTATATTCATCATCTACTCAGGCTGCAAACGGCCGGGATATGAGTGTGTGTGTGATTGGCACGGCACCTAGCCGTACTTACGTTATACAATGGAGTAACTGGGGCTTCTTTAGCGGTGGTTTGAACGAGGTTTCTTTCCAGATTCGTTTGAGTGAGGCCAACAACGCTATTTCATATGCCTATGGGCCTGCGCCAGGAACCAACAGTCGCACAGCCTATGTTGGATTATCAGGTGCTTCTACCGCTGATT
>CAIQUX010000298.1 GCA_903875055.1 uncultured Bacteroidota bacterium | reverse complement strand
TTGCAATTAAAAGTATGGTGAATCCTATTAATAATGTTCGCATAAAATTTGGTTTTAGTTTTTATTTAAAATGCAAGTATGTCTTGATATACCAAGACATACTTGCTGAATTTGAATTAATTTAGCTTTACCATGAAATAGTCTCCGTTGTTAGTCACAGCGTATTTTCCAGATGGGAACGTGTTTTTGCCCGTATAACCCAATTGTATCAATACATTCGATGGTAATTCCTCTTCGCTATCAAGGTATAAATAGCCTGTCAGTAAAGTGTTGTATTTTGATACATCTTGTTTTTTGACCATAAGAGAGTTGATAGCTAAATAAAGACTTCCATCATCATCTAGAACTAATCCATGCCCTTGGGATATCATACCTTCTAGGGTAACATCGAAATCGGATTTGATATTCTTGATACATAACCAAATTCCATCACATGCTTTTTTACGCCTTCCAATTTCTACATCGAAAGATACGTTAACATGGGCAACTGGTTTTGCATTTAATCCTTCAATTATTGATAGGATTAATGATAAAATAACAATCATCTTTTTCATAAATTTTCTGGCTTAAGACGGTAAGCCTTACCGTAAGTTATTATGTTTTTTCCTACTCTGCTAACCTGTTTTCGGATTCCAAGGACAAGGGTTTTGAGCCGGGGGCGCCTCCCGTTTTAACCTGATTGCATGACAAACATACCAATCGTATAATACCACACAAGCGGTTTTTATTGAGCGAGCAATATTTTTATTCAGCGGGGAGAAATGACAATAACTGGGATTTTTTGGCGTCTAAAATGACCCCTTTTTCGAAAATCGTCACCACCAAAAACAGCCTTTTTTGAGAAAATAAACCGGGAATGAGTTGCCAAATTGATACCATAGTTAGTATTACTATCATCGATAGGATTAAATATACTTACGTCAAACAGATGAAGTACGAGCACTTCCATGAATCCGGAAAACTATTACTTCATCGAAAAGAATCCTCCTGTCATCGATGAATTGTCATGAATCATCTAAAACTCCGGTTCAGACCGTTCTATGAATTATATTTGAGTATTGTATAACAATTAAAAATCAATCATGAAAAAAATCATTCTGGCAGTGACTATCCTCATCGGATTACATACTGCAAGCACAGCACAAATTACTAAACAAGCACCGGCACCAGTTACAGACAGACGCACACCGCCGCGCACCGACAAGCAAAAGCCAACAGCTCCCCCTCAGGATAAAGGCAAGCCTCCTGTAAAAACGACCCCGGCTCAGACTGGTAAAGACAAGCAGAATCCAGTTATTGTCAACCCGAGAGGTAGAACTGGAAGTATGGGACCTGCAAAAGTGCCGCCTCCTGCTCCAAGAAAAAAATAATTCATCTGAATAGATGATAGTGAGAAGCCGTCTTTTTGACGGCTTCTCTTTTTTACAGGGCTTAGTGACTTAGGCAGGATTCAAATCCTGTTACTATGTTACTTTGCATGGATAAATATCATAGGAGGAGTAGCGTTACGATCTTACTAATGTGTATTTTAAAATGGCTGAACAGCTGTGTAGAAAGTTCAAGGTGGTTTATGAAGTCGGAAAGCCAGGTTTAATGAAAGAGTATTCCCGTGGAGTGGCACATTCACTTCTGGCATTCATTGTTTTCTCATCCTGCTTCGTATCTTCGGCAACGTTCTATCTCACAAGCATGTTGTCTTCATCATTCTTTCAGTGCAGGAAGAACGCAAGCAATGTTCAACGAATAACTTCTACAAAATACACACATGTCAAAAACCATTTTACATCTGGCTGATACCCGTGGCGATGCCAATCATGGCTGGTTGCATAGCAAACACAGCTTTAGCTTTGCCAATTATTATAATCCCGAACGCATGCACTTCGGTATGCTTCGCGTATTGAACGATGATACCGTGGCGGCCGGTATGGGTTTCGGTGCCCACCCCCACGACAATATGGAAATCATCAGTATCCCCCTCGAAGGCGATCTCGAACATAAAGACAGTATGGGTAATGTGGCTGTGATACGTGACGGCGATATACAGGTAATGAGTGCAGGCAGTGGCATACAACACAGCGAATACAACAAGAATAAGGACAGGGTGGTGAAATTCCTGCAGATATGGGTCTTCCCCGATCAACGTAATGTCACACCCCGTTACGATCAAATCACTCTCGACAAGGCCGACCGGAAAAACAAACTACAACAGATCGTATCGCCCAAAGCCGAAGATGCTGGCGTATGGATACATCAGAATGCCTGGTTTCATCTGGCTGATTTTGAGCAGGGCATAACGGTCGATTATACCTTCAAGGCCGATGGCAATGGCTTATATGTGTTTGTACTGAAAGGCGATCTAAAAATCGATGAGCAACCCCTGCATACCCGCGATGGTCTGGGTATATGGGAAACTAATCGTGTACGGATCAGCGCCGACAGCAATACCGAATTTTTATTGATGGAAGTGCCGATGGGGACGTAATTACTTCAGCCTGATTTTCATGTTGACATGATGCAGCAAGCAAAGACCATTTACCCGCTCGTGAGTCAGCGTAGTAATAATCAGGCAGGCATATACAAGCAAGCTGATGATTGATTAGATTTGTGATGCTCTTATCATTCTCTAAAACATTTGTTCATATGAAAAAATATACAGGCCTTCTCTTTTTGCTTTATTTTTCCTTCTACGCCAAGTCGCAGATTCTTTGTAATCCGAATGGCAATTTGGTATTGTTCACCAATTACGATGGCGGCATACTCAATATCAATTTAGATATGAATATCCCGAATCTGAAGATTGGTATCGTGTCATACGAAGCGGTCAGTGTCAATCTCAGCGGGACTTTTGTCAATAATGTCACGGCTGTTCATTATGCGGGATATAATGGAAGTAATAATAATTGCGGTAGCGGTGTAACGGTCACGTCCATTAATGGTGCCCCGGTTAGTGCCACCACGTCCATCGTCTTCGCACCTTCTTCACCGCTAACAAACAGCAACGGAAATCCATCCATCATCTGCGGGTATTCATGCAGTACCACCACCAATCAGGGTGGTTGTAATACTATCGATCAAATCGAGGCCTATTTTGCTAATTATTTTCCGGGCTCCTCACTTCGTTCGCACAAGGTTCAATACAATTGCTGGAGCGGTTCACAACTCGTTTCGGGAGGAGGCACCTGTTGCGGCAATCCGGTCTTGCCTTTGTCGTTATCCGTGAGTATCGTGCAACCGCTCTGTCATAATGCATGCAATGGCAGTGCGATCGCTACGGCCTCTGGTGGACAGTCGCCTTACCTGTATCAATGGACCGGAGGTCCCGCCTCGTCACCATACACAAATCTTTGTCCCGGCATCTATACCGTATCCGTCACCGATGGCGCAGGCAACTCAGCCACGCAGGTGGCGACCATCAGCAATCCGGTTGCTATCACCTCGTCTCATAGTCAGACTGCCTGTTTCTCCTATACCTTCAACGGAAATACACTCACCTCATCAGGGACTTATAAAGATACGCTGCTTAGTGCCGCAGGATGCGATAGCGTGGTGACCTTGAACCTTACCATCAATACCGTAAACGTATCGCTCAATCAAAATGTAGGCACTCTCACGTCGGCCGCAACAGGGGCTGTGTATAAATGGTTCAACTGTTCAACCAATACCTTGATACCGAGCGCCACATCACAAAGTTTCATGCCAACAGCCAATGGCGATTATGCTGTTATCGTCACACAAAATGGCTGCACCGATACCTCGGTTTGTAAGACAGTGGTAGTGAGTGGAGTAAAGGAAGCGCAAGAAAATCAACTTGTTTCCATCTATCCGAACCCTGTTGAAAATGAAGTGTTCATCAAGGTGGACGCCTCCTTACTGGGTCGCGAATGTGCCATCATCACCGGCAACGGACATGTATTGCTGAAACAGGCTTTACAATCTGTTGATACAAAATTCAATCTTCATTCTTTTGCCAAAGGAATCTATTTTATCACTATAGAAGGGATAGGTACAAAATATAAAATTCAGAAATAGTTCCTGATTAAAACTTATTTTCATTTCATGATACGATATCTATTCACAGTGTGCATCGCTGTGTCATTGACGACCGCTTTGCAGGCTCAATCCATTAACGAATCTTATTACAATGCCATACAATGGCGTATGATAGGTCCGCATCGTGGTGGCAGAACCGTGGGAGCCGTTGGTGTGCCTCAGCAACCTAATACGTTTTATATCGGTGTCAATAACGGTGGCGTATGGAAGACAACCGATTATGGTCGCACATGGATTCCGCTCTTCGACAAACAGCCCAGCGGTTCTATCGGTGATATAGCCGTAGCTCCTTCAAATCCTGACGTGATCTATGTGGGCAGCGGAGAAGGTATACAACGTCCTGACTTGTCGGTGGGTGATGGTATCTATAAATCGTTAGACGGTGGTAAGACCTGGACACATAAAGGCTTACGCGAAGCACAACAAATCGGTGGCTTGGCTATCGACCCCAAAAATGAAAACAACGTATTCGTAGCGGCTCTCGGGCATCCCTATGGTGCCAATGAACAACGTGGTGTGTACAGAAGTCTCGATGGCGGTGATAACTGGGAGCGGGTCTTGTATAAGGATGAAAACACAGGAGCCATACAAGTGACTATCGACCCGAATCATCCGGAGATTGTTTATGCTGATCTGTATGCCGGTCGTTTGGCTCCATGGGAAAACGGTGGCTGGAATGGCAAAGAAAGTGGACTCTATAAAAGCACCGACGGAGGAACTACCTGGCGAAAACTTAGCAAAGGTTTGCCTACCACAGAACAAGGGCTGGGGCGTATCGGTTTTTGTATTGCACCATCCGATTCACGACGTATGTATGCCTGTGTGGATGCCAGTATCGAAGGCGGTATTTACCGAAGTGATGATGCCGGTGAAAGCTGGACACACATTCAGAAAGATGAACGTTATTGGGGACGGGGCAGTGATTTTGCCGAATTAAAAGTGGATCCTAAAAATGCAGATATCGTTTACGATGCCAATGTGGTGACATGGAAATCAGTCGATGGCGGCATGTCATGGAATGCCTTTCGTGGAGCACCCGGTGGGGATGATTATCACAGGGTATGGATCAATCCCGATAACACAGATATTATATTGATTGCAAGCGATCAGGGTGCTATCGTTACCGTCAACGGTGGTGAAACGTTTTCATCTTGGTATAACCAGCCTACCGCACAGTTTTATCATGTGAGTGCCGATAATGACTTTCCGTATAATGTGTATGGCGGTCAGCAGGAAAGCGGCAGTGTGGGTATCGCTTCGCGTGGGAATGATGGTGGTATTACGTTCAGGGAATGGCATCCGGTTGGAGCCGAAGAATATGGGTATGTGACGGCCGATCCTCTCGATCCGAATATCATCTATGGCGGGAAGCTTTCGCGATATGATAAACGAAGCGGACAAACACAGGATATCTCTCCTGAGGCTGTGCGCAGCGGTAAGTATCGGTTCATCCGCACGGCACCGGTCTTGTTTAGCCCTGTCGATCAGAAAACATTATACTATGCCGGTAATGTGCTTTTCAAAACCTTGAATGGTGGTCATAGCTGGGACGTCATCAGTCCCGACCTCACCCGTGAGCAATATGATTTTCCTTCGAGTATCGGTATCTATGCCAATGATGAATTGAAAAAGATGACTCGTCGTGGTGTGATTTATACTGTGGCACCTTCACATAAGAATATCAATACGATCTGGTGCGGAACCGATGATGGTCTTATCCATATCACTCGTGATGGTGGTCAGCATTGGAAAAATATCACGCCAACGCAAGTTACCTCTTGGAGTAAAGTGTCTTTGATGGATGCCGGTCATTTTGATGATAATACGGTCTATGTTGCTGTCAACAGGATACGTTGCGATGATATGCGTCCGCACATCTACAAGACCCATGATGGTGGTGCTACCTGGAAAGAAATCGTTCACGGATTACCCGATGATCCGATCAATGTGGTGCGTGAAGATCCGAAACGAAAAGGATTGCTGTATGCAGGAAGCGAACGGGCTGTCTATGTGTCGTTTGATGATGGTGAGAACTGGCAAAGCCTGCGACTGAATATGCCTGCGACTTCTATCCGTGATCTGGTGATCAAAGATGATGATCTGGTCATAGGCACGCATGGTCGAAGCTTTTGGATTTTGGATGATATTACTCCGTTGCGTCAAGTGAATGCCTCGATGAAGAATTCAACATCAGCTATTTTATATAAACCTCAGACGGCTGTTCGGGTGCGATGGAATATGAATACCGACACACCTTTACCACAGGAAGAACCTGCTGGACAAAATCCGCCGGATGGAGCCATCATCGATTACTATCTTGATGGGAATCCGAAAAAGGTAAGCCTTGAAATCAGGGATATGCAGAATCAACTGATCAGGATGTATAGCAGTGAGGATACCTTGTATAAAATTCCGCAAGGCAATGTGCCACCCTATTGGATCAGACCACAGCAAATATTACCGTCGGGCAAAGGATCGCATCGTGTGACATGGGATATGCATTATCAGCCCTTGAATGAAACGGCTTCTTATCCGATTGCCGCTACCTATTTGAATACCACTCCTAATGCCACATCGCCTTGGGTAATGCCTGGTGTCTATACGGCTGTGCTGATCGTGGATGGGAAAAAGATGACACAACATTTTGAAGTGCGTATGGATCCCCGTGTCAGAACTTCCATGACCGAATTGCAAAAGCAACACAATCTTTCGGTTCAATGTTATGAAGGGAAAATCAGGTGTATAAGCATGTTACAAGACGTAGGGAACTTTAGGTCGCATTTAAAATCATTGATCAAAACAGCGACTGCGGATCAGATAAAAAAACTTCACAAATTAGATAAAGAAGCTGCGCAACTGGAAGTCAATACTACGGGCGGAAAAGATACAGGGCTTGGTCGCCTTAGCGGCCTATTCGCGTCACTGATGGGTGTGCTACAGGAGAGCGATAGTCCGCCTACCTCTCAGGTAATGGCAGCCGTGGCTGAAACCAATACACAACTGGAACGATTGATGTTGCAATGGGACTCATTGAAAAAAGCACATCAATACTAATGAAATTAAAATAGCGAAGAAAACTCTTCGCTATTTTTGTGGTGCCCGGGACCGGATTCGAACCAGCACATCCTTGCGAACGCTGCGACCTGAACACAGTGCGTCTACCAATTTCGCCACCCGGGCATTTCACTTAGGGACGGCAAAGATAAGGTTTAATTTAAAACAAGCAAATGGATGACAAATTGCTTTTGGCAAATCCTTGCCTGTCTGCATCTTTGGCCACTCTTGATGTAAGAATTGAAACAGGAAAGAATCTTTATACTTGTACATGCGACTATTAAGTGATACTTTCATAGAATTATATACAACAGCAAAATCAAATACATCATGAATAGCATTTTCCTGCGAACAACTCTACAGGTCGCACGTACTTTCCAATCAGCCATTCAGCGTCCACTTAGCCTGCTTTTTGTTGCTAATAGCCTCTTGCTGATCTTTTCAACATGGATGGCCGAAGCACAGGCACCGCAGTCATTCCCCTATCAGGCAGTGGCACGTAACAGTGCAGGCAACTTGCTCGCTAATCAGAATGTGTCACTTCGTTTTACCATTCACAATTTGACAGCAACCGGTGTAGTTTTATACAGAGAAACACAGACGGCTACCACCAACCCTCTCGGATTATTCTCAATAAAAATAGGACAAGGTGTTCCAGCCATTGGCACCTTCAACACGATACCATGGAGTACTGGTTCTAAATACTTACAGGTGGAGATAGACCCTGCCGGTGGTGTTGCCTATACCGATATGGGGACTACCCAACTCATGAGTGTGCCCTATGCCTTATATGCAGAGAATGCAGGATCGGCAAGCCTTTCAGGCACTACCAATAGCCTGATTAAATTTACAGGTCCAAATACAGGCGGCAATTCAGGGGTTTACGAAAATACCGCCGGGAATATTGGACTTGGAACCTTTTTTCCGACACATAAATTACATATTAATGGCGGTGACTTGTTTGTTCAATCAAGCATCGGTAAAATTTTATTCGGATATGATGGCGGTAATCAATGGCAAATGGCTACCACAGGTGCAGGGGCCGATTTAAGATGGTCTACCACTACGGATGGAGGCACAAGCAATACGCCAAGACATTATTTCAGCCAAAACGGCAACGTCGGCATAGGCGGTTTTTCAGGTATCGGGGTTCCGTTAGCCAGATTGCATGTTATCGGTGAAGGTGCCTCATCGGTCACGAACAACTTCATGTTGAATAATTCAGCCGGCGATACGCTATTACGTATGCAAGATGATGGTCGCATGGGTATCGGTTTCAATGGAAGCGGCTATGGTCGTACTTTAAATATTGCAGGAAACGGAATTAATTTTTACACAGCCAATGGAAGCGGTTTCGGTGGTGCAATTCTTCCTACTGATACTTCTTTGATTCTTTGGTCGAACAGCAACTATAATAATTATATTGTCATGCAACCTAATTGGGGAAATGCCGGAGTTGGTACATATAACCCAAGCGCCAAGTTTCATGTGAATGGCACATTCAAATTGACGGACGGATCTGAAGGTGCTGGGAAGATATTGACTTCTGATGTAAACGGATTAGCATCCTGGAGCTCGCCATCCGGTGCAGTCGGCGGAGGAACTATTAATTATATTCCAAAGTTCACAGTCACGGGCTCAATACTTGGCAACTCTCTGATTCAGGATAATGGGGCCAATATCGGAATAGGATATACTCCGGGCATCAAAAACAAGATACAGGTCTTTAATGATGAAATGGCTGCAAATGGTGATGGACAAACGGCTATTTATGGCGCCAGATTTAGATCCTACGCTAATAACGGAGTGTCATACGGGAATGGGGGAACCAACTCTGCCATTAGTGGATATAATAATTGGGGGGATATCTACACTTTCGGTGAGGCTTCGCATAATTATAATGATTATAACCGTTGTGGGGGTGTCCTAGGGGCAGAAATAAACGGCGCGTACTGGGGTAGCCTCGGTTATCGCAGCAGTGCATTGCTTAACTACGGAGTTTATGGCAGTGCTGCTTATGTAAGCGGAACTGGCGAATTGCCCAACACAGCAATGAACGGAATCGGTGGTGGTTTCTTTGGCACCATAGGCTCTATGTCAAAGGGTAGTGTCATCGGACAATTGAATGAAGGAGAATTATTTGCAGCTTATAATAAAGGTGATGTGTATACTTCAGGTAAACAAATTGAATTAGTGAATTCAAAAGACAGGGTCATTCCTTCCTTCGCCGTCACTTCCTCGACGGTGACCGTTTATAACAAAGGTAAAGTGTTGTTGGTCAATGGAACAGCTACCGTGCGTTTCGATGAAAATTATGCTCAGCTATTAGGTGAAGTACCTGCCGTGACCGCCAGTCCGATGGGTGAATGTAATGGTGTGTATGTGACCTCAGTAACGAAAGAAGGCTTTGTAATCAAAGAACAAAACCATGGCATTAGCTCCGTCGAAATTTCATGGATTTCTGTCGGCAATCGAATTGATGCCGCTGATTCTCAAGTGCCTTCGATGTTGACAGAAACCAGTTTTAATCGCAATCTGAGTAAAGCACTTTTCAATGACGGCAACCGCAAACAAAGCGGCTTGAGTATGTGGTGGAATGGAAAAGCCCTTCAGTTTGGCGACATGCCTGCTTCCCTCACGCCTACAAGAGAAGAGAAGTCTCGTATGCTGGAACAGGAAAACTCGGTAAATAAAATAGATTAACCGACCTTTGGCAAATTCAATCTGCTTACTTCATGCTTAAACGAATTTTGTTTTTGATGCCCGTTCTGTTTTTTTTATTCCAGGTTGAAATCTCAGCACGGGAATCTTCATTGAAACCTTTTTATAAAAAAGTCATTGAAATACTGGCGAGTGACAGTCTGCAAGGTCGTGAAGTGTCGACCATTTATGAAGACAAGGCTGCCGATTATATCACCGATCAATTTGAAAATTTCCGCTCTTTTAAAACTCATCGTCAGTATTTTCAATTCACCAATCCTGAAAACGGACGGATGCTTTTATCGAAAAATATTTATTGTTATATCGATCATCATGCATCAAAGACCATACTCATCAGTGCGCATTATGATCATATAGGATTGGGTGGATCTAAATCGTTGAGCTATCATAATCAAGGTCAGGTGCATCACGGTGCCGATGACAATGCATCCGGTGTGGCTCTTATGTTGGGGCTGGCAAAGAACTTCAAGCATTGGCGAAACAAAAAATACAATTACCTGTTTGTAGCCTATTCAGCACATGAAGTCGGCCTGTTTGGCTCCTCTTCTTTTAAGAAATTTGCTGAAAAACAGTTCAAGCACATCATACTGGTCATGAATTTTGACATGGTAGGCCGGCTTGATTCTAAGGAACGTATTCTCTCGGTTTATGGTTATTCCTCACTCGCCAAGAAGGATGATTTTTTCAGACAAACGCCTAAAAATATCAAATACAGCATAGATGAAAATGACAAAGTGATTCAAACCGATGCCGGCACATTTGCATCCAGTGGTGTCTACGCACTTTCCTTCACAACCGGCATCCATGAAGATTATCACAAGATTAGTGATGAAGCCCGTTATATCAACTTGGATGGCATAGAAGTCATACAACATCTGCTGGAGCAATTCCTTGATCAATGGAGTCTGTAATTCCTGTGACATGTATTGTTTTCACCCGAACTGATCCTTCATGAAATATTCGCATTAATTAGTAGGTTTGTCCTTTCAATGATGACGGCTGTAAACGGACGACCATCTTAAATCCTACTTCAATGAGATATCTTGTTACTCTCCTTTGTCTGCTTTCATGTCAAAGCTTTGCCTCAAGCTCCGACACACTCAATGGCTTTGAGAATAAAATAAGCGGAGAAGAAATCAACTATTTTTCCCATATGCATCAGTTTGCGAAGACAGCCTTGCTGACTCGTGCGACAGGTGCCATGCCTATTTCCTGGGAAGCACCTGTATATAAGGGATCCAACAGTCTCACGACGTATGAATTTCTCATGGGGCATTCGACCGGCACAAGCAGTGGTGATCGAAAATTTGATGTTTCATTAAATGGCAAGCTACTTTTTACCATCACAACCTTCATGAAAAAGAAAGGTGAATATAGTTTGTCGGGTCAATCGAAAGACGAATGCAGTTACATCTTCATTCAACAGGAATATGACATCAATGGAGATGCTTTTGGAAAATTATTTATCACGGTCCCATCATCACTTGTTAAGCAAAAAGCAGCTTTTACGATCAGCGGCCAAAATCAGGACAGTCGTGACTGGCTTATGATCTTCATGTATCAGCGAGGATTAAAAATGATCGCGGAGCCTACCAACCTCATTACCCGAAGAGAGAATAAACGGCAACTGAATCTTTACATCGACAATCCGTATCCCGACTCATCCTCATTAAGCGTCAATACACATGATGGATTGACCGAGCTGAGTCTGCGTCATGGTTACAATACCTTAAGCATTCCTGCTTATTCACGCAAACTCATGGGGCACGATAGTCTACGTGTCATCGTCAATCATACCGATACATTGTTTGAAATCATAGAATTGAAACAAATACGCGATTTTACTTTTCATATTATTCATCACTCCCATAACGACATCGGTTATTCGCATTTGCAGACTGAGGTTGAGAAAATCCAGAACAACAATATCCTATCTGCCATTCGTTGGATAAAGCATCATGAACCTTCACTTCAAAAACCCATCTGGCATATCGAATCGTTGTGGGCGGTAGAGAATTTTCTACGTATCGCTTCGAAAGAAGATATCGCAGACTTCACAGAAGCGGTGCAAAACGGCCAGTTGATACTCTCAGCCAATTATGCCAATGTGCTTACCGGATTATGCCAGCCCGAAGAGTTAAACTGGTCTGTGGAATATGCAAAAGAACTTGAACAACGATTTGGCTTCAAGATATTCAATGCCATGATCACAGATATTCCGGGCATCACCTATTCAGGTTTGAAATCCTATGTCGATAACGATATTCCTTACCTTTCACTCGGTCCGAATTATGTTGAAACACAACCTGATAAAGGAGATCGTATAGGCTCAGTAATCAGAGAACAAGGTGATCAGATCTTTTATTGGAAACCTTACAAATCGTCAGAAAAGAAGTTGTTGGTATGGACAGCGGGTAAAGGGTATTCTTTTTTCCATGGTATCAATGAAAGCGGTAAACAGGCAGGATGGGAGCAGCGCATTTCACAATATTGTGATGAACTTGAACAAACTCATTACCCATACAATATCATACAACTTCGATACACTAAGAACAGTGATAACGGACCCGTCGACACAGACCTGGTCTCTTTTGTAGAGCATTGGAATGATGAATATGCGGTGCCCCAATTGAGCATCTCATCGATCAATACCTTGTATGCTGAATTTGAACGAAAATATGCCAAAACCATTCCGATTCGTTATGGCGAAATAAGTCCGTATTGGGAAGACGGGGCCTATTCGACCGCCAAAGAAGAAATGGATAACCGTGAGATTGTGCGAAAGACCATCGCGATGGAATCATTTGCCAAACAAAAGAAACTCTATGAATCGAACAAGGATTTATTTTATCGATTGCATCGTTCTGTCGTGATGTTTCATGAACATACCTGGGGTGCCTGGTGCAGTATTTCGGATCCTGAATTACCCTTCACGACCAAGCAATGGGATATCAAGAAGCAGTTTCTCGATTCGGCTACCTTCTATTATCAGAAACTAAGTAAGTTACTTTCGTTTACCTATAAAGCTCCGGGAGAAACCTCATCAGTTACTAAAAAAATGGTTAGCGATTTCGTGGTCGATGCGCTTCATGGTGGTTTGAAACAAATCATGGTAGATGGACAAAACATCGTTCCGAAAACATCGTCCCTCACTTTTTTTGAAATGATTTATGTACTCGGCATCAACCCATCGAAATGGATCAAAGCCTCTCAAGTGAAAATTACCCAAAATGAAGATAACAAGGATAAGAAAGTTGTTCGTCTGACGGCCAACTTACCTTCCATGAAAAACCTCAATATCACATACACACTTTGGAAACGTGAAGGAAGGTTGACTTGTGCTTGTACATTTGATAAGATAGACGAGAAGGAAAAGGAATCGCTTCATATGGCGATGCCTTTTGCCATGCATCATCCTGTAGTCAGGTACGGAACAGATGGCCATATGTCAAACTATGATACTGATCAGCTACCTGGATCCAATCATGAGTTTGTCTGTGTTGAAGATAAAATGACCATCACATCGGAAACGCTAAAGGCTACTGTTCGTTGTCCCAAAGTCGCTTTGTTTGAAATTGGCAGCATCATCGATGAGACCAAAATCAATGGCTCCAAAGTGTGGAAGAAGTCGGGCAATAATACGTCCGATATCTTTTTATACATCTTCAACAATTACTGGCATACCAATTACAAAGCCTATCAGGATGGCCACATGGTTTTTGAAACGGAGTTGAGTGTTGATTCATCAGATGAGAAAGCAACAAGATAGGCCAGTGAAATGCCGAAATGAGTTCATTACGATAGCATCGAATTTCATATGCCATGGTTCAACTTACTGCTCCGCTTCAGGCTTCTTGCCGAAGATGCTATAGTTGAGTCCAAGAATCGAAAAGAACCCAGAGGTGGCAACAAAAGGTGAATTGAAATCCTTACCCAGACTCAGATTAATACTTACGTTTTTACCGATCAGATATGAACCCTGAGCCGCTAAACGATACGTAAAACTTGTTTCCTTACGCACGATAGGCTGATGGTTGAGATTCGTATCGGGAATGCCAGCGCTATAGTAGCGCATCATGCATTCAATCGAAATATTGTAGCTATCTGTCTTCTTCAGAAAACCTAACCCGGCATCCAGGTTATTCATCGAAGAATCATGATGGCGAGCCATATACCTTGTTGTCAAAGTAAACATGTCTTCCTCTGTAAGAGCGTAAGTGGCATTCGCCCAGAACCCGGCCCGTTCAAAGGTGTTATGGTTCGATGCATTAAAACTCGACGCTCCGGCAAGCTCAATAATCCAACCCTTCCTTACATACAGCAGTTCTGAAGTTAACGCAGCCAGCTTATCGTACGCCTTTATTCTTTTATCAAGCAACGCTTGTAAGAAAAGTTTGATATCGGTTTCCGAGTCGGTATAGGAAGGCGATAGCGATTCGGCGTCTCGCTTAACATCTTCAATGATCTTCTCATCGATATCTTTTTTGACCAGACTTTTTAACAGGCTTCCCATCACTTTTTCCTTGCTGTTCAATCCGGGGCCAACTACATTTTGCAGACCATTGATGATAGACACGACTGTTGTTCGGGAAGCCAGCCTATTGGATGCCGCGATTGATTCCTTGACAGGTTCACCATTGTACAACTTGAGCCGGAATCCTGCACCTAATTTGTTTCGGCCGGAAGCCGAATCTTTCACGGTGGCTGCAGACAGACTAAGACTTTGCAAGAGGGTCTGTTTCAGGTTCGGACGCTGGTAGGTTTCATGATTCAAATTCGGATGACTTGTTAGCCAATACGGAGCCACTTCGAAGCCGAGATTCATTAGCAACTTACCGTCCTTGTCAAAAGCATTCAGCATGTCGGATGCCACGCTCTTGGCATTCGTTGGGCGCATAATGGCTGAAGGTTCAAAGTTCAGGATGCTGAAGGCTGGACTCACAGGGAGTGTCAACGCAGGACCAACCTGGGCCTTGATCATTTGCGGGCTAAATATAGATAGCATGATTCCTAAAGTGATAAGTCGCCTCTTCATGTTTAGCTGAGTTTAAGGGTATAGATCACCGTATCAAGGTGGTCAGGAGCATCTTGCTTATATGGGCCATATTGAGTGGTCAATTGATTTCCTTCTAGTATAGTGACGGTCATGCTGGTATGTTTGGTTTCTTTAAGAATGTCAACAATAGTGACTGAAACTACAATGGGCTTACCAAGCAAATCGGCTCTCTTTCCCAGATTGGCCGGCGCATTGGCTTCAATGAATTCGGTACCCAGAAACACCGCGTAGGTTCCTTGTTGTCCGTCTCCGACACTCACCTTCACTATGATATCCTGATCCGATGTTTTGGGACTAAAGGTGTCGTTGAAATTTGCATGTACTTCTGCCATAATTGTTTTTTTCCGTATTCTATCCTGCAGTCTCAGGCATTCCAGTTTGTTGATGTGTTCCGCTTTTCTGCCGATGGCAAATACATGTTCTCATAGCTGCCTCTCAGACTGAAAAGGTTACTCAAGATACAATTTCAATTTAATAATGCAAAGATTTGAGAATGATTAATCCGCTGACCTCAGCGTTGTCAATGAGGCTATTGGAATGAATGCAGATTTTGTTGAGAATTAAATTTATAATCTAGATTGTATTGAATGGTATGATATCAATTCGGCATGTTATGGGTTGTTTTACAATGCAGGTTTCACTTTTGTATATGGGAATGAAATCACTGTTTCTTTACCCTTCAGTTTGCCTGAAATCTCGGCGATGATTGAATCCTCGGAGATTCGACCATAGCTTATCTTCTGCGGAAAATCATGTTGTAAGTTTTCAAAAACCAACAGGCTGTCGGTGGCTTTCGTTAATGTAAACTTCACCGACTGATTATGATTCTGATTACGTACTGTCGGGTTATAAGTGACCGTGTCATGCCGTTGTTCAAGTACCAACGTCTCAGCACTAGCCGTGTCTTGTCCGATGAGCACACAACTTGAACCGATAAAGGTCGAATCGTTTTTTCGTTCCCAATGTTCCAGATTGATACCATCTTCTGTGATATGTTGCCAGTTGCCCAATAGCCAAAAAGTCTTGTTGAGTTTTTCGTATGAGTATCTAGGGTATGTGTCCCCCGGATATTTATCATCACTGCCACAACCGATCATGATGATAATTAGAATCGTAAGGATAAGATACTTATACATGTTAATTCTTTTGGTAAAGGTAAAAAGAAAAGCGCTGCTAATGACTTTCATTAACAGCGCTTCGTTCAATTCAATTCGGATTATTATTGGCCGATAGACTTCAACATTTCTTTCACAGCCGCTTCTAATTGAGAGTCTGTGCCGTTCAGAAAATCGTCATATTTCAATGGCACCATGATGTCGGGTTCAACCTGCAGATTCTCCGTTGGGCGGTTTTCTTTACCTATCGTAGCCACCATAGGAATACCAAATATTATTGTAGGGTCTATCTGGGTTTCCCACCATACAGCAGTACCTGTGCCTGGTACAGGCATGCCGATACATTTACCGATACCAGCTTGCTTGTATACATAAGGGAAAATAAACGCATCACTGTAATTGCCTTCGCTCATGAGCACACAACTTGGTTTGGTCCAGCGTCCCATCGGCTCACCGTCTTTCAATTTATTACCTTGTGGTGCGAAATCAAGATAACGTTCACCGCTTAAGAAGGTCTTCAGATCATCATGCAACCATCCGCCGCCGTTGAAACGTGTATCTACGATGAGGGCTTTCTTGTCAAAACTTTCACCCATCACTTCGTCGAATACATCACGATAGCTACCATCATTCATTCCGGCTACATGTACATAACCAACTTGTCCGTTACTTAGTTTGTTGACCATGGCTTTCATTTTCGTGATCCATCGGTGATACATCAATCCACCTTCTTCACCGATACTGATCGGTTTGACGACTTCATCCATTTCATTCGGAGTGGAAGGATCGCGGAACGTGATCAGGACATTTTTTCTTGCTTTGCGGTTCAACAGTTTTGTCCAGTCGATACTGTCTGTGATGGCTACTCCGTCTATTTTTTCAATGATATATCCGGCTTTCAATTTACTGGATGCTTTGCTGAATGGACCTTCTTCAATCACTTCGGTCACTTTAAGGCCATTGCCTGTAAAGGTCTGATCATAAATAAGACCAAGGGCCGCTGTTTCATCGCCATTGTTGGAAGGAGCGCTGTATCTGCCACCTGTATGTGAAGCATTCAATTCACCTAAGAATTCGCTGAGCAATTCCTGAAAGTCGTAATTGTTCGAAATGTTCGGTAAGAATTTCGAATAGTTTTCATACATCATTTTCCAGTCCACGCCATGTAATTTAGGATCATAGAATTTCTTTTGAACTTGTCGGTAGGCATGATCTAAAATATACTGACGTTCCTGCAAGGAATTCAACACCATTTCGCCGCTAACACCGATACCGTCGGTTTTGCCGTTCTCATCGATCTTGGTGAGGGCACCATCTTTCAGCACGAATAATGTTTTTCCATCCTTGCTCATTTCGATACCACCGCCACCGGCACCAAGTTTGGCCAGTATCTTGGTTTCACGTGTACGAGGCTCTGTAACCCAAAGATCAAATCCTTTTTCAAAGGACGACAAGTAAAAGACCTTGCTGCCGTCGTTATTGATGGCATAATCACCGATACTGCTGCTGTTGATGGTAAGACGTTTGACACGCTCACGGAAATTGTCGATATTCAATGCGTTGGCAGACGTAGAATCACTTGCCACACTATCTGCGCTCACGACTTTTTTACTGTGTTTTACTTTGGCGCCATTTTCTTTGTCCTCTTTGTCTTTCTTCTCTTTATCCTCTTTGTCTTTTTTCTCCTTTTCTTCCACCAATGCAAATTCTTCCTTGCTCAGACTGAATCTGTCAAAAGCGGCCTGATCAAAGAAGCCAAGATAAATATCGAGCTCACGGCTACCCTGATTGGCCATACTCTTACGGCCATTCTTGGCATTCACCCAAGCCATCGCTTTCCCGTTCATCGCCCATTTTACATTGCCTTGTCCATAGCCGCTCGGCATTGGATGCAGGATAGGATTTTTGCCATCGCTGCCAATCAAGGCTACATTACTTGTGAACCAATTGCCTTCTGCATCGTCGCAAAGGATATTCTTGCCATCCGGACTCCACATGAAATCCCAGTCCCCATCTGAATAACTAAAGTTTCTTCCAAGTGGTAATAGGGTTCTGGTTTCTTTTGATTCGATATTGTAAACTTTCAATGAATTTCGCTCAGATACATAAGCGACTTCTTTCCCATCCGGTGAATATTTTCCTTGAAACTCTTCTTCGCTTGTCGCAATCAAAGGTTCTTCATTGATGATGGTGGAGGCATAGAAATAAGGTTCTTCTTTTCGGGCAATAGTAGCTTTGTAGATATCCCAACTTTTGCCTCGTTCAGTGGCATAAATGATAGAACGTCCATCAGGATTCCATTCCACGCTGCGTTCCTGTTGTGGTGTATTTGTAATACGTTTCGTCTGCGTGCCTTCCACACTAGTCACGAATACTTCACCGCGATTGATAAAGGCAATTTCTTTTCCGTTAGGTGACAAGGCAAATTGTGTGATATTGCTTGTCACTGAGATGTTTTTTTCGACGTTTTCACGGCCATCGTTCTGAACCTGGATCGATAGTTTGGCAGGTTCGCCGTTCGCCGATTTTGTATAGATATCGCCGTTGTATGTAAAACAAAGGGTATTAGTCTGACTGACACTTAAATGCCGAACAGGATGTGTATTGAAATTTGTGACGGCTGTCGATGAACCATTCATATACTTATAGATATTCAGTGTGCCGCTTTTTTCACTGGTATAATAAATGTCATTGCTGCCGGGAACGAAAACAGGCTCCAGATCTTCGCCGTTGAAACTGCTGATCTTTGTATACGATTTCGTTTTCATATCCATGGTCCAGATATCACGCGTAACACTACTGGTGTGATGTTTACGAAGGAAATCTTCATAGCCTTTACGGTCTTGAAACGCAACCATGCTGGCGTCAGAATTGTAACGGGCTACCGTCATGCCGGCTTCACTTAACAGCACGGCCCGGCCACCGTTTGTATTGACTGTATACAAGTTGCTAAACAAACGCGGGCTATAAAAACGCACATTGTTATTGCTGATGATACGGGCGCTGGTGAATAAAACCTGCTTATTATCGGGCGAAAAATCTTGCGGATAATCGGCACCGCTATAATACGTAAGGCGTTTTGGAGTGCCTCCGCTGGCTGGCATCACAAATACATCAAAGTTGCCGAAGCGGTCACTGGCGAAGGCGATGGACTTACCATCATGACTCCAGATCGGCATCATGTCTTGTGATTCATGAATAGTAAGCGGTGTGGCGATACCTCCGGAAGAAGATACGATATAGATATCGCCTTTATAACCGAAAGCGATCTTGCTTCCATCCGGACTGATACTCGGGTAACGAAGCCATTGGATATTGTCTTGTGAAAACCCGATGACAGCCATCAGGGATAAGGTCAGAGAGAATATTATTTTTTTCATCTGCTAAAAATATAAAATTATTCAGAACACTGTCTATAATATTGAAAGAATGCAGTTAGTGACAAGGTTCCTACGGGATGTTTTAACCTTCACGAAAAAAGTATTATTTGGTAGCTGATGTTGGACATGCATCTATTCTCTATATTTGGCAACCTGAAAGATCATAAAACAGACATTCATGAAATCTAAACTGCTGCTTATTTTCCTTTTTATTTTTGCGACTCAGATCCTTAATGCGCAGAGTTACCGCAATGATGCCAGTAAGAAATATGCGGCTTCGCCCTTAAGCAAGCGAAAGAAAAAGGAAAGGGTTTACAAAAAGAACATCGTCAAATTTAATCTCACAGGGCTGATACTGAAAAGTGCCGGCTTTCAATATGAACATAAGATCAGCCGAAAAACCTCACTTGCTCTGGGGCTAATTTACCGACCCAAGGGATCTTGGTTTCTGTCGCATTATTATGACACCACCACCGCGTCGACGGGTTATAGTCAGGAATCTAAATTTATGCTGGCTTCAAGCCGTCTGAGATCGTTCAGTATCACACCAGAGTTCAGATATTATCTGGGCCGGCAAGCGCCAAAAGGACTTTATCTGGCAGCCTTCGCTCGTTTAAAATTCAACAAGACGCAATTCACGTATCATTATTATGATGATGTAAATTTTGTGCAACGGACTGCCTTAGGTATTCTGAATGAAAATATGATAGGAGGAGGTGTCCTCTTCGGGTATCAGTTGGTAACCCGTAAAAGACTGACCATTGATTTTTGGTTTTTAGGCCCGTGGATTGGAAACCAGCATGTGAAACTGTCCAGCTCCGTGAATGCCAACAATATCAATTCATTACAACAGACATTTATTTCTCAGGATATGAAAGCCATGCTGTCAAAAGATCATGATATCCAATGGAACAGTAAGGGGATACTGACGAGCTTCAATTATTTCGATATCAGTGCACGATTTTTAGGCATCAATGTGGCGTATAGTTTTTAGACCACGAATGATGTAAACAGGTATCTATTTCCTGGAAAAAGGCTTTCTTATAATTCCTTTGTCTGTTGTTGCCTGAAGAATATAGGTTCCGGGAATTAAGGATTTTGTATTGAGTGAACCACTGTTGCCTGATGCTTCTGATACTACAACAACCTTTCCATTGATATCAATGATTTGCAATTGCGTCAACACAGCATTGTCTTTCATGTTGATTTGCAGAAAATCCGTCGTCGGATTCGGATAGATGACAAGGCTGCCAGATGAACTGATATCGCTTAGTCCGGTTGCCCAATTGACTACCAGGGCTGTGCCTGATGCAGGAACATAGTTTTGTTTCGTGGCTGTAATAAAGACAGTATCCAGCACAGTCAACGCAGGGAATGAAAAATACGCCATACCACCGTTTACAACTGAAGAAGCAAGGTATTCACCCTGATAATATAAACCTATGGTAGCGCCGTCAACCGGACAATGAACTTGGTATGTCGTACTGTTCTGTTTGATATGCACATCATAACCCATCGTCAAAGTGCCTTCATTTTTTGTATAGATGGAAACGGTTGGGTCTCCGAAAAAAATCCATGTATCTGTCATATCGCTACCAGCCAAGGAATCTGTACCTACATTATATTGGTCATTCATACTCATACAAGCGTCTGCGCACATGGCTCCAAGTCTTGATTTCAGATTAGAAGGTCTGGCACCGCGCAGTATGGCGTTAAATTCGTCTTGTGCCTGCATTGGCTCGGACCAATACTGACTGATGGACGACATAAAGTTGGAAATGCTTCCATAAGGTTGATAGCTTGTTGTCCGGGCACGTTCCATATTCTCGGCAAAACATGTGTAAGAAACGAATTGGCCAGGACTGCAGCCTACCACAAAAATGAATGGAAGCTGATTGTAATTATGCAAGGAAGGAATATCAGAACTTGAGAAACTGGTTGTTACAATTCCGTCTGGTCCGCCATGACCGCAATAGTTGATCAGACTGGCGCCGTTGTTGATAGCATTACCGAGCATGCTTGCCGTCGGATGCCCTAATAGATCGGTACCGAGTAATGTGGCTGTTGAAGTGCAGGTATCGTCATATTCCTCCACATTCGTCAGATAATTGTATTGGTTTTTATTACTATCTACGATGTCATGAATGTGTTCGAAGTCATATTGGTTATCATCTCCCGTGCCGAATTCACTGGCGATCCCGATTTGAGTCCGCATCCAGTTGCCCGCCGTGTTAGGGGATTGTTCATAGTTCAAGGTTCTGGTTACCTGAGTACGTATCTCGCTGATGCTTTCTCCTGATAAACGACCCACAGAAAATTCAGGGTAATGATCATTGCCATTGATATAGGCATAGGCTATGTCCGATGGTCCGGCTACGACACCGGTTGTTGTCACCGGCGGAATGTCTGTATTATCACCAACTATCAGTAAGTAAGCGATTTGTTTATCCTGATAATACGATTTAACCAAGGCCTTAATGGTCGTCGAATTCACGCTGCCGCTCAACGTATCGGTATTGACCAGATAGGTTTTAATGCCCTTCATCTTTTTCCATTTGATAAGCGGTGCAATTTCACCCAAGTAGGCAGCGGGGCTAATCACTAACAAACTTCCCTGTTCGTGAACAGGTGTATACACCGCGCCGGTTGTTTTATAATTGATGAATTGATTTTGATAGATACCGTCATATTCTTCAACCACATTGTCTTGATTTTCGTTGGTGGTCAGGGTGTTGTCGGTAGACATGCCTGCATAGTCTACTTGGACCTTGATATGCGAATACACGCGCATTGTTTTGGTAATAGGATTATATTGAACCGGGTTGATCATCACCGTTTGCCCTCTGAAATCACGCAGTATATAAGGTTGGTTCAGGATAGCGGTTTGAGCCGGAAAGAAAGCGTCTTTTTGATAGACATTCCCATAGGTGAACGGAACCGAAGAGGGATTGATATCCCGACTGAAACTTCCTTTGCCCGGAGCCACGGACACCATCGGGATGTCGGTATATTGGCTTTCCATCACGCTTATTGTACTATTCGTCTGATTGGGTATGACAATGGAAAAAGCGATCTTAGGTAGGTCGGGATTGCCTTTTTGTAAAAGCTGTGTGCCTTTGTCGACCGTGATTTTTACTTCATTCCCTTTGGGTGTTGCAACAGGTACAAGTTTGATAGCACCGACTGTCACATCGATAATGGTTTGGGTTTGAGTATTGGAGATGACCTTGTACGACGTTAATTGGGCAAACGCCGAGTGAAGACAAACCATAGCGGAAAACAGGAGCACTGCTTTTTTCATATAAGAGTTTTTACGGACTAAAAATAAATGAATAATATCGATTTTGACATTAAATTTGCGACTTATTCTGTCAATGCCATATAAATAAAGGCTTAGAATAAACACCTCGGGGTGTCTGCACATTCAGTGCGGTCTGAGATGAAACCCGTGAACCTGGAACAGGTAATGCTGTTTAGGAAAGGTAAGTGAAGCACTTTTCTCTTACCCATTTATAGTAAAACCCGCACCATCAGCAACCTTGCTTTTGCGTGCACAAAAAAATGGATGATGAAAAAAATCTATGTGACCATGGCCTTATGCTTGCCGGCTGCCATGCTGTTTTCCCAGGTAAAACATGAAACGAAAGACACGCTCCGCAATATCGAGTTGCCTGAAGCCGTCATTAAAACGGACAAAGTGAGTCTGTTGAACGAAAAAAATAAGCTAACTATTTCCCACGGACAAATCCGCAAGCAGAATGCCGCTGAAGATTTGCCTTATCTGCTCAACGGAATCTCATCCGTCGTGGTCAGTTCGGATGCTGGCACCGGCACCGGATATACCGGCATCCGTATCCGCGGTGCCGATTTGACTCGGATCAATGTAACCATGAACGGTATTCCTGTCAACGATGCCGAAAGTCAGACGACCTACTTTGTCGATATGCCCGATATCTTGTCATCGACCAAGGAGATTCAGGTCAATAAGGGCGTGGGGAGTTCAAAAAACGGTGTCGGGAGTTTTGGTGCCAGTATCGCCGTCAATAATCTGGATGTCGATAATATCAAACCGGAGTTCTTGTTTCAGACAGAGTACAGTTCGTTTAATACCTTGAAACATATAATCAAGGCCAGTACCGGACTTATCAACGACAAATTCATCACCACCATCCGTCTCTCATCCTTGCGATCGGATGGCTATATACAGCGCTCGGCCTCTGATCTGAAAGGCATGCAGCTGACATCGAAATATGTGTTCAATAAGAGCACGCAGCTGGTGTTTAATTATCTCAATGGTCACGAAAAAACAGGACAAGCCTGGGACGGAGTGCCACAAGACAGTCTTGCTACCAATCGCACGTATAATGAACTAGGGTTAAAGAGCGACGGGACTTACTATAATAACCAGACAGACAATTATGGTCAAAAATATTATCAGTTGTTTTTCGATAAGAAACTCAATACACATCTTGCCTTAGGGTCTACGCTGTTCCTGACCAAAGGGAGAGGTTATTATGAAGAATACAAGACAGCCCAAGCCTATGCAGATTATAACATGCCGAATTACATACACGGTAATGACACAATCACCCAGACCGATCTGATCCGTCAGCTTTGGCTCAATAACTCCTTCTATGGTGGCCGTTTGTACGCAACCTATGTTTCAAAAAAACTGGATGCCGGTCTCTATCTGAATTATAACCAATACGACGGTCATCATCATGGCGATATCATCTGGGCGCAAGACAATGTGCCGGATCATTACCGATGGTATGCGCTGACCGCTACCAAAAAAGATCTGAATGCTTATGGTATGGTCGATTACCGGTTCGGACAGTATGGATCCTTCTTTGCCGACATGCAGGCACGTAGTGTGAATTATATGATCAATGGATTCAGAAACAATCCGGGTATCCGACAGGACTTGAATTATCTGTTCTTTAATCCGAAAGCGAAACTCAGTTGGCAGACCGGTAAGCATTTGCTCAGTCTGTTGGCTGGCATTGCGCAAAAGGAGCCTAACCGTGAGGATGTGGAAGCAGGTATTAACTTTCTCCCTAAATCCGAAAAGATGTTCAATGCAGAACTGAATTATTCCATCCTCTTTTGGAACTTTTTGGCCCTGCATGCCACCGCCTTTTTGATGGATTATAAGGATCAGTTGGTATTGACAGGAAAAATAAATGATGTGGGTGCTTATACCAGAAGCAATGTGCCGAAAAGCTATCGCGCAGGTCTGGAATTGGAAGCCAATCTGAGACTGCCTTCAAGGCTTGTTGAAGCGAAAGTTAATATGGCCTTGTCGCAAAACAAGATTAAGAACTTTACCGAATATATCGATGATTATGACAATGGCGGACAGATTATACATACCTATACCAATACCGACATCTCATTTTCACCATCGGTGATCAGTGCTGCTCAGCTATCGGTGTATCCCTTCCGTAAGCATCAGAAATCGTTGGTGCAGAACATGTCAATCGATTTTCTTGAAAAATATGTGGGTGAGCAATTTCTTGATAATACCAGTAACCGCAGCCGTATGCTTAAGAGTTATATGACCTCCGATCTGATTTATCATTGGCCATTAAGTTTGAAATCGCATACCATCTTTAACTTAAAAGCAGGTGTCATTAACCTTTTCAACAAGCGATATGAGGCCAACGGTTATACCTATAGTTATCAGTACGCTTCAGCACTCACCACGCAAAACTATTATTATCCTCAAGCCGGACGACGTTGGATGCTGGGCATAGGTATTGAGTTGTAAGGCATACTTTTTACTACCGTTTACACAATCTACTTTACAGTCTTGATCAGGGAAGTGTATTTAAATTTACATTACCTAAATTTCAGGCTCAACAATCAGGATAGGAAATAGGCCTGCTGAAAAACACAGCAAGGCATGTAAGCGTATTAATTCGGTGTATGCTGATTAATAATATTATTCGGCGTACCGACACCGATATTATCCAGAATGATCACCCTGTCATTATCCGTGCTGTTGTATTTCACTTTTCCGTCCATATTTAAATCCTCCATACGGTATACAGGCGACAAGGTATTATTCTGATTGCCTGCTCCTACAGTGAGCAAGATTCGGTCTTTATCATTGCTCAGGCCATTATACTTCACATTCTTATTATTATTGGCATCCCCTGACCAGAGCGCATAAACGGAACCTGCTATTTTACGTGGTGCGGTCAGTATGGCAGGATTTGTATAGACAGGGGACGCATCGGTAAGATCAATGGAAGTCACCGTACAACCTGTAAAATTGAGAGCCGCATATGACATGATCCCTATATGATTTCTATGCTTGACGCATACAAAATAGCTTCCTGCATTGGTAGTTGAAAAGTATACAGGTGACACTCCATCTGTACTTACGATATCACCATCACGCTGAATCAGAGCCCGTCTGTTTGCCACCACATTGGATGGATTGGCGGCGCTGCGTAATTCCAGAAATACCCAATCGACCATAGCATCGTTTCCTGTTGTTTCGAGTGCTTGCGATGAAATACTCTCACCTCCCGCATCACCTATCGGCATCTTACCATACGGGGCCGCCGTATATGGTTCTGTCATCGGAATCAGATTGTTCACACGAAGACTATCATGCATCAAGCCGTCAGCTATGACGTAAGGACCGGAAAGAAAAGCCTTCGCATTCAGATACACACCAGGCAGTATGGTCAGATTCAACAGGCTCGTGTTGATACATCCTGACGCATTGAGTTGAGTGACGGTATAGACACCCGTGCTCGTGTAGGTCGCACCTGTCACATTCCAGGTATAACAACCGGACACAGTGATACTCATAGCAGAATTGTTGCCTGAATTTATGACCAATTGCAGGTAATCTGTTTGCAGACAACCGCTAGCCGTGTTGGAAGTATGCGTATAGGCACCCCCGGTGGTATAGGTCGTGCCAAGCCATGAATACGTATCGCATGAACTTGCTGAAGCATTCGTGACCACACTGTTATTGATTGTCAGATACAATGTATCTGAATTCAGACATCCGTTTGCATTCATGAAAGTTTGAGTATAGACACCACTATGGGTAAACGTATTTCCCAACCAGCTATATGAATCACAAACGATAGCTGCAGCGGAGGTATGGGTACTGTTATTGATGGTGAGGTGCAAGGTGTCGGCATTCATACAGCCGGATGCATTGATTCCCGTGTTCGTGTAATTACCACTTTGAGTATATGTATTTCCTGACCAGGTATATGCATCGCAACTGCTGACGGCGACGGATGAATGTGTACTACTGTTGATGATAAGTTGCAAGGTGTCTGTATTCATACAACCTGAGACATTGGTTGATGTGTGTGTGTAGATACCACCTGAAGTGTAGTTATTACCCAACCAGACGTAGGTATCACAGGCTGTCACGGATGAGGAGCTCACCGTGTTCTCATTGACTACCAGATGAAGCGTATCAGTTTGCTGGCATCCGCTTGCGTTCATGGAGGTATGGGTATAAAGGCCGCTCAACGTGTAATTGGTTCCGAACCAAGCGTATGAATAACAGGAAGTGGCCCCATTGGAGGAGGTAGAATTAGAGTGGATGCTTAGATGTAGCGTATCGGCATTCACACAGCCCGATCCATTCAATGCGGTATGGGTG
>CAIQUX010000297.1 GCA_903875055.1 uncultured Bacteroidota bacterium | reverse complement strand
TGCAGAATCACCGCTTTGCCCGGATTCATCACTAACAGATTATCTGCTATGCAAACATTGTGCAACAGGTATTTATAGATAGGTGCATACTTCGAATCACATTGGATGACATCGAGTGCGCTAACGCTGTTCTCAGGTATTTCTTCAAGCACCGATTTCTCTTCGAGTTCTGATAAGATGAAGAAACCGGCTTTCCCTTTTTTATTGTTCTTAAGTAAATCAATGGCCTGATAGGCATGTTCAGGAGTGTCGACCACATAGTAATTCAAATACTTATCTAAGTAACCTTCGATGCAGGTCCGGTATTCATCCTTCACACTCAGCAACTCGGATAGCAATTGTGCATCGTGCGACCATTGCTCATTCTTATTAAGATATTTGATACTGTCAGGATATCCTTCAAGACTATCTACCAAGGACTTCAACAGGTTGTATTCATTCTGTTTCGCATCGGCTTTGCGATTTTCTTCAAACAGGTTGACTCGTAATTCTTCCAACTCAGCCTGTGATGCCAATAGTTTTTCAGTTGCTTCTTCCTGTCTGCGGATTAATTCTTCAAGAGAAGATTTTTTACTGACTACGGTTTCGGCCAGTTCCATTTTCTGGAATTCCTGTTTGGCTATTTCGGTCTGACGATTCTTATTTTCTTCTTCCAGCTGTGCAATAGAGCGTTGCTGGTTGTTTATATTGTTTTCAGCAATAGCCACTTTCTTTTCAGCATCGAACTGATGGATCTGCAATTGCTGATGTTCATTACGAAGTTTATCGACTTCGGCTTTTTGTTCGTCATAGACACTGCGTTTCGAATCCAGATCGGTTCTGAGTTCTTCCAAACGTGTCTTGAATTTCGTGAGGGTATCTTCTTCGGTCGCTAACTTCTGCTCAGCTTCCTGAGTGGCTTTGCTGAGATTGGCCGTCTGATTATTCGATTCGACGATCCCTCGCTGTATATTCTTGATCAGTTCATTCAGATGCTGAATTTTCTGTGAAGAGAGATTCTTCTCATTTTCCAGACTACGAAGTTGGTTTACAAGTTCGTTAAACGCCTTTTGCAGGTTGTGTAGTTCTTCTTCACGTTTGGTGAGTTCCAGTTTTTGCTGTTCCAGTTCGGCACCTTCGGTTGAAATGACAGTCTCAAGACTCAAAATCGCATCTACTTCATGTTGTTGCTGGATATTGAGGGTTTGATAGGTTGAATTGAAATCTTCGAGAGAGGCTTTTACAAATTCGACGCTGACATTCTTATACTCACCTTTTATCTGCAGGTATTTTTCTGCTTTCTTCGCCTGGCTTTCAAGGGTTCGAAGGTTATTGGAGATTTCGAAAAGAAGGTCTTCTATACGGTTCAGATCCTGTTCGGTGGCATCCAACTTTTGTTTGGCTTCCTTCTTTCTGGTCTTATAAATCGAAATCCCGGCTGCCTGTTCAAGCATACGGCGACGGCTGTTATCCTTGTCTTTGATGATATCATCGACCATTCCTAATTCGATAATCGAATAGCTATCTGAGGTGACGCCGGTGTCAAGGAAGAGATTGGTGATGTCTTTCAACCGGCAGGTAACATCGTTGAGACGGTATTCGCTTTCCCCGTTTTTATAGAATTTACGGGAGATGGTTACGGTATTGAATTCGGTAGGTAACAGGTTTTTGGTATTCTCGAAGGTGAGGGCCACTTCGGCCAAACCGCTTCCGTTGCGGGTTTTGGAACCATTGAAAATCAGGTCCTCAAGATTATCTGAACGGAGCGTCTTGATCTTATGTTCACCGATGACCCAACGGATGGCATCTACTATGTTTGATTTACCGCAACCATTAGGCCCGACAATACCCGTAATCTGGTTATCGAGGTTAATGACCGTACGGTCGGCAAAGCTTTTAAATCCTTTAATTTCTAATGACTTCAGTCGCACGTTTCTTTAATTTTGGAGGCGTGAAAATACAGTAACTGAACCTAACTTCCGAATATGTGTGTATTTGAAAAAAGGTAGGGGAAAACGTTAGGGTAAATGTGGATAAGCTGTCTGTAAATTAGTAAATATGTGTGGAATCACAGTGAGCTAGTGGATTTCTATCCAACATCGTGATGCATGATGTTCCAAAGATCAAACTATTACATTCTAACGTATGACAGCTAGATGGATAAATTATTTGGCAGTTTCTTTCATCTTCTTCTGGATACCGGCGACTTGTGTGCCAAAGGCGGTTTCCATCATGCCGTCCAATACGCTTTTCCAAACCAGGTTAAACAATGATTTGGTTGGCTCACGTACTGACGAAAAATCGGCACTTCTTGTCTTTCCATCACTGGGATTGTTATTGATCAGCAGAAGATTGCTCAAATAGGATAAGGCGGCTTTTCTTTTTAATGTATCACCTTCAGTATCCATTTTCAAGGATTCGATGTTCATATTCTTGTAAAGCAACAGCAGATTGCCTTGTGCTTTCAGGTCATTCCCCGTCAACACAAAATCGAGGCTGTTGATATAGCCGTCCATGGAAGTCATACTTAGAGGTTTGGTGATGCCATTGAAAAGTGATGCTTCAAGGTGTTCTAGTTTTCCTTTCATGCCAAAGGCTCCATCTGCTGAATTCAACATCAGTTTCCATTCTGTAGAAGCTTGGGCTTTACCCTGAAACAATCCATGTGCCTTCACAGCACAAACCGGGTTCTTTCGAATACAGGCAGGAATATTGGTCAGGTTATCGATTGTGGCACTGACTTCCTTGAATTGCAATTCACCGGTCTGTTTTGTTTCACGGGCTTTTTCCCTGTATGAAACAAGTGAATGCTCTATGGCCACCTGCTTTATCATCAGCGGTATGCCAAGTTTTATCAACAACTGCTGCGGGTATTTTCCGATTTTGCTTTGTTGATTGGCTGGTAGTAAACGGTCGATGAAATCTCTGAAATCGACTTCCATGGCAGCCTTTCCGATTTCAATCGCGAATTCGTCGAGAAGCTTGGTGAAATTGATGTCCCGTAACCTGATATTCTGAATGTCGATCTTGTAATAATCCCGCTGACTTTTGGTAAGCGAGCTGTATTGTGCTTCCGTGAGGTTAGGTGTCACTCGAATCCGTTTAATCAAAGCTGACGAATGTTGCCGGTTGAATTTCAAACCCTCGACAGAAACGGTATAAAGATTGTCCGGCGTTGTCATTGAAAACCCGTCGGCATTCATCTGCCATTGTGCATGATCGATCATATGCCGTATCGAATTTCCTTCGACTACTTTGGTGCCAGTCTTTACATCGAATCTGAGGTTGCTTATGATGATAGGTTTTTTTTCGGGTGATTGTCTGCTGCGTACAATAAGGTTCGTATTGCCCAAATGAACCGAACCGATCTTGATTTCATCAAAGAAAGTTTCCGGAAAGTCGAATGATTTATTTTTCAGATTCACCGTCGATGAATCTTCCTTATTTGTATACAGTGTTACGAAGCCACCCATGCATGAAAGCTGACCCGTCTCAATCTTGTGCTGATAAATAAATTCGTTGATATTAAGTTCCTTCAACGTGATTTGATGCAACTCGATGGCAACGGTTTTTTCGTTTCCTTTACAAGATCTGATTTTGTCTATGGCCAAAGATTTTTCAGTTGAATTGTAAGATAGATGCGACAACTCCACAAATCCGTTCTGTTTCTTTCGGTTGATACGTAAATTTTCGGCAGAAGTTTTTATATTGTCTAAGAAGTAGCTCATCACATTGCTGTAATCATGGGTACTGTCAACCTTGAATCGTGTAAGTTCAATATCGGCATTACTAAGTTCCGTCTGAATTTCGCCCTTCCTGTTTTTACTGATGAATACCCCGTTCCGGATGAGGATACTGTCAGCATGAATGGATTTGAATTGTGCTACCATTTTTTTATATACTGAAATAGTATCTTCTTTTTTCAATTGATTAGCGCCGGTATTGATGAGTTGTATGCGCGGGTGGTCGATGATGATTTTGGTAGCGTGTAATTCATTATTGCTCAGGTAAGCTTCCATATCAAGTCCTTGTGCAGTTACAGACTTGATATAAATATTGATTAGTACATTCGGTAAACTGTCGGTGCCTTTCAATATGTTCTGCTGATCAGTATCTGACTGAAGATAGACATTGCTAAAATACGCATCG
>CAIQUX010000296.1 GCA_903875055.1 uncultured Bacteroidota bacterium | reverse complement strand
AGAAAATCGCAAAGCCGATGCGAAACAGAATGAATACAACCTGTTGAAGTCCTTGGTAGATAGTCTTGAAGGATATCCTGACAGTATCAAATATCTTAATAAGAATGAGCAATGGTCGCATGATGCGCAATTGCTTTCCGAGTTGCTGAGTGTGAAGGATGAATACCGGACTTGCATCGAAGGTTATTTGGATAAGTATTTGAATTACTATGTCGTCGACACTCCTGAACATGCGTATCAGGCCATCGATTTACTTAAGAACAATAAAAAAGGGAAAGCCGGTTTCTTCATCTTATCAGAACTCGAAGAGAAGTCGGTGCTTGAAGAAATACCTGAAAACAGTGTTAGCGCACTCGATGTCATCCAATGCAATTCGAAGTATGCACCTATCTATAAATACCTGTTGCACAATGTTTGCATAGCAGATAATCTGTTAGTGATGAATCCGGGCAAAGCGGTGATTCTGCAAAAAGACGGTACAGGTTTCAAAACCAATAAACGTATCGTAGGTGGTTCGGTTGGAATTTTTGAAGGAAATAAGATCGGACGTACGCAACGACTGGAGAAACTGAATACAGAAATTCAGGGGTTGACAGCATCTGTCTCTTCGCTGAAACAAAAGATTACCGAAACACAAAATCTGATAGTCGGATTCAATCAGGCAGTAAAAGATGATCAGATCAAACGGACACGGGAAGAACTGAACAGAGCCGAAAATACCATGGCTCAACTCGAACATCGTGTCGAGAACTTCAATGCCCAGATCGAGCAATCGGTAGACCGTATCGCTCAACTGAATGAACAACTCGTTGTGACCAAAAATTCCATCGCTGACACACAGAAGTTGCATGTCGAGATGAAACAACAGATGACATTCGCCTTTGACAACCTGAAACAGAGTCAGCAGAAGTTTTCTACGGCCGAAGCCGAATACAACAAATCGAACGAAGAGTATAATCAGCATAATATCATCATTGCCCGTCAACAAAGCCGTATCAATGAGATCAATCACGAACGCGGAATACGCACACAGCAGATCGAAGATCTGAAAGTCAAGATCGTTTCGGGTGAACAACAACTTGTGGAAACTCAGCTTCAACTGGAAGCCACAGCGCAACTGCTGAAATCATTCGAAGAGAAACTATACACCGCATTACAACAAAAAGAAAGCGGCGAAAAGAATCTCAATGAAAAAGATCAAGCGTTCTATAATTTCAGAAATCAACTGGCTGAAAAAGAAACGGCCTTGAACAAAAAGCGTCGTGAGAAAGAACAAAGTGAAGCCCAATTGACCACCATCAAGGATAAGCTGACCGAAATGAAACTGCAACTGGCTTCGATGAAAGAACGCTTGCATGTTGAATTTAAGATCGACCTCGACGACGTATTGAAACAACCTCGTGTGGGTGAACAAGCGATTGAAGAACTTACGGCCGAAGTAGACAAACTAAAAAAACGTATTGATAATCTGGGTGAAGTGAACCCTATGGCGGTTGAAGCGTATACCGAAATGAAAAGCCGATACGATTTCATACAAGAGCAGAAGGCCGATCTGACGAATGCCAAAGACAGTCTGTTGAAAACCATCGAAGAAGTGGAAGCTACTGCCAATCAGAAATTCAAGGACACCTTTGAAAAGGTCAAGGAAAACTTCATCAATGTGTTTCATGCATTATT
>CAIQUX010000295.1 GCA_903875055.1 uncultured Bacteroidota bacterium | reverse complement strand
CGTTGACTAAATAACTGCAAATCAGGTTTTCACCTACCCGATGAACACCATCCAATTTATTACCTTGTTCAGGAATTACTGTTACCCAGTTGCTTTGTTGCGGACGTTGAGGGTCGATGGCTACCACCTGATAATTAGGTGCATTGTAATTGGTGTACACCAGAAATTTCCCATCCTCGTAATCAATAAAATCCTGATTGATATCAAAGCCTTTGCTTAATACATTAAACAATTGCTGAGGGTCGTTCTTGATATCTGCAATCTGTAATTCATTACCATCAGTACCTTCAGATAAGCTCAACATCAACCATTGTTCATCTTCCGTGATGGCTATACTTTTGTACATTAAAGGATGTTTCTGATCTTGATAAATCAATTTGTCTTCCTTTTGAGATGTTCCTATCATATGAAAAAATATTTTTTGAAATTCGGTCTTGGCCGAAAATTTATTCTTCTCGTTGGGTTGATCGTAACCGCTATAATAGAAGCCTTCTTCACCTTTCCAGGCAATATTGCTGAATTTGGAGTAATTGATGACATCCTTCAGCATTGACTTCCTTTCTACATTCATTACATAAATATCCTGCCAGTCGCTACCTGCCTTGGACACGCTATAAGCACAAAGCTTCTTATTTCTGGAGAAGACCACACTGCCAAGTGAAGACGTGCCGGCATCATTCAAGGTGTTCGGGTTTATAAATTCTTCCGCCATGTCTTTGCCATCTTTTTGGATGTACAAAACACTTTGGTTTTGAAGTCCGTCGTTTTTATAATAGAGAAAATTAGGTCCTTCTTTGGTTGGATTGCTGTATTTGACATAATTCCACATGCCTTTTAAATCCCTGTTGACAAAGTCCTTGAACGGAATTTTTTTCAGGTAATCATATGTAGAGGCATTCTCCTGTTCGACCCAGGAAGTTGTTTCGGTAGAATTGTCGTCTTCCAACCAGCGGTATGGGTCTTTTATTTCCTTATTGAAATAAATGTCTTTGACTTCTTCTTTTCTGGCTATCGGTGGTTTTATGAAGCCTTTGATTTGAAGCACCGCTTGCTGGGCTATCAATTGATTTGTCATTAAAATGATGGGAATGAGGAGTGCTCGTTTCATGTTAAAAATTATGAGGTGTAAATATAATCCGACAATTTGATAATCAGGTATTTCGGGCAAGCTCCGATTTTACACATTCTGATAACCGCATCCTTTCGTGATTGCGGTATCTAAAGAGGCGTTTTGTGCACTAGAAAATGATGCAGACTAACTCTTCCAAGAGGTAGTGCAAATTTTTTCATTAATAATGTCTTTCCTATTGTATTTTCACGCTCTGAAATGAATCCGTACATTGACAAAAGCGGACTTAAAAATAGAAACCATGCAGAAACAGATAAGGAAAATTGATGCGCTGGATTATCATTCAAAAGGAAGGCCAGGTAAAATCGAAGTCATACCTACAAAAGATACTAAAACTCAACGTGACCTCGCTCTTGCTTATTCACCAGGTGTGGCTGAACCTTGTAGGGAAATTGCAAAGAATCCTGAAGACGTTTATAAATATACGGCGAAAGGAAATCTTGTGGCGGTCATCACCAATGGAACAGCTGTTCTTGGATTAGGCGATATCGGCCCTCTGGCTTCAAAACCGGTCATGGAAGGGAAAGGACTATTGTTTAAAATTTATGCCGATATCGATGTCTTTGATATCGAACTGAACACCAAGGATGTCGAAGAGTTTATCAGGGTTGTGAAAGCCCTTGAACCGACATTTGGTGGTATCAATCTCGAAGATATCAAGGCACCTGAATGTTTTGAAATTGAGACAAGATTACGGAAGGAGCTGAACATTCCTATCATGCATGACGATCAGCATGGGACTGCTATTATTTCATCAGCCGCTTTGTTGAATGCAGTGGAAATACAGGGAAAGAAATTGTCTGAAGTGAAGATCGTAGTAAGCGGAGCCGGAGCATCGGCTATGGCTTGTTGTAACCTCTATGTGAAATTAGGTGTCAAGATTGAGAATGTGGTGATGTTCGATTCAAAAGGAGCGATTACCAAAACGCGTAAAGATATCGATACCATGAAACGCAAATATGCGACTTCTCGTAAAATTGATTCACTGGAAGGTGCCATGAAAGGGGCCGATGTATTCATCGGACTTTCAAAAGGCGGTATCGTAAATGCAACGATGTTGAAAGGGATGGCCAAGAACCCGGTCGTCTTTGCCTTGGCAAATCCTGATCCGGAAATAGATTATGAAACAGCCATTGAAGCTCGTCCTGATGTGATCATGGCAACCGGCAGAAGCGATTATCCTAATCAGGTGAATAATGTGTTGGGATTCCCGTACATCTTTCGAGGCGCATTGGATGTGAGGGCTAAGACCATCAATGAAGAGATGAAACTTGCTGCAGTAAAAGCTCTGGCGGCCTTAGCTAAGAAGCCGGTGCCTGACATGGTGAATATGGCTTATCATGAAAAGAATCTGAATTATGGCCCGACGTATATCATTCCCAAACCGATGGATCCGCGCTTATTGCCTGAAGTCTCATTGGCTGTGGCCAAAGCAGCTGTAAAAAGTAAGGTTGCTCAGCGTATTCCTGATTGGGCAGTGTATGAGGATGAATTAATGAACCGATTAGGTAATGATGATAATATTCTCAAGGTGATTATCAACAAGGCAAAACAGTACAAACAGAAGGTCGTGTTTGCCGATGCCGAAAACTTTAAGACACTGAAGGCGGCTCAATTGGTGAAAGACGAAGGTATTGCGATTCCGATACTACTCGGCAATGTCAAACGTATCAAGACCCTCATGAAAGAAAACGGATTGGATTTGCCCGGTGTCGAAATTATAGATCCTAAATCCGACGAGAATGAAAAAATGCGGAATCAGTATGGTGAAGTCTTGTTTGCAAAACGAGGCCGGAAAGGATATAATATTTATGAAGCAAAGAAAATCATGCGCGAAAGAAATTACTTTGGATGCATGATGGTCGAACATGGTGAAGCAGATGCGTTAATCACTGGCTTGACAAGAAAATACCCAGATACGCTCAGACCGGTTCTTGAAATAATCGGTGTAGATAAAAAGGTGAATAAGCTAGCCGGTATGTATGTCATGCTGACTAAAAAAGGACCAATCTGTTTTGCTGATACCACAATCAATGAGTTCCCGACGTCACAGGATTTAGTGGATATCACGTTGCTGGCCGCCGAAAACCTGAGAAATCTGAATATCAAACCTAGGGTGGCCATGTTGTCGTATTCCAATTTTGGATCTAGCAGTCTGACTGAAGCAATAAAAGTAAAAGAAGCCGTTAATATCCTGCATGAGAAACATCCCGACATTGTTGTGGATGGTGAGATACAGGGAAGTGTGGCCTTTAACAGTGAATTGCTGAAAGAGAATTATCCGTTCAGCACTTTGATCAATAACAGCCCTAATATCTTGATATTCCCGAATCTTGCAGCTGGAAATATTGCCTATCATCTGATGATGGAATTAGGTAATTCTGAAGCGGTCGGACCTATCCTTCTCGGCCTGAACAAATCTGTTCATGTCTTGCAATTAGGAAGTTCGGTTCGTCAGATCGTCAATATGGTTGCAATTGCTTCTGTAGATGCCTATGTGAAGAAAAGGAAGAAGGGGTAGTCAACAGTTAATCGGCATATTTTTTTATGACAATATTCAGGGCCTTATACACAATAGTGTGCCTTACTTTGTTGAGCGGCTGTGATCCCGGACACAGAGGAAAGACAGTGTTGAATAATCAGACATCATATCCCATTAAGCTAACGTATTCGACCTATTTTATCAAGGATACAATAATATTACTGAACCCGTTTTCTGTAACCGAAGTTTTTGATTTTGGCGGACTTGGGGCAGGAAAAGATTATAATTGTTGTTTGTGCGAATTCAAAAAAATATCTCTGGCAACAGTTGATACATTAAAAGTCATTTCAAAATCCATCAACGACAGTAAGAACTGGTTGATTTCAAACGGCAACAAGAAACGCTTCAGTCATCAGGAAATTACCTGTTCATTTCTTATTGAACCACAAGATGTTCATTAGATAATCAGCATGGCATCTCCATAGCTGAAGAAACGATATTTATTCTTGATGGCTACTTTATAGGCTTCCATAGTCAAATCAAATCCCATGAAGGCAGTAGTCATGATAAGAAGGCTTGTTTTTGGCAAATGGAAATTAGTGATCAAAGAGTCTGTCAGAGCAAAATCATAAGGCGGATAAACAAAGATATTGGTCCAACCCGAAGATGGTTTCAGCATCCCTGTTGTAGTGATTGACGATTCAACGGCGCGCACAGAGGTGGTGCCAATGGCACAGATACGACGGCCCTCTTCTTTCGCTTTATTGACGGTCTTGCACGCGTATTCATCAACGGCATAATACTCGGCGTCCATCTTGTGTTTAGTCAGGTCTTCGACTTCAATTGGTCTGAAAGTTCCAAGACCGGTATGCAAAGTAACTTCGGCAAAACGCACTCCTTTGATTTCAAGTCGTTTAATCAATTCCTTACTGAAGTGCAAACCGGCTGTAGGAGCTGCTACCGCACCTTCGTTTTTGGCATAGACTGTCTGATAACGGTCTTTGTTTGATTCTTCAGGTTTACGTTTGATATACTTAGGCAATGGGGTTTCACCCATGTTGTCAAGGATTGTTTTTAGTTCATCATTCGATCCTTCAAACAGGAAACGAATGGTCCGGCCACGGGATGTGGTGTTGTCAACTACTTCAGCCACGAGGGAATTATCTGCACCGAAATAGAGTTTATTGCCAACACGGATCTTACGGGCCGGTTCAACGATAACATCCCATAAGCGGTTTTGTTTATTTAATTCCCTTAGCAAAAACACTTCGATTTTAGCACCTGTCTTCTCTTTACGGCCGTACAAACGAGCGTTGAAAACCTTGGTATTGTTGGCTATCATCACATCCTTGTCATCAAAATAGTCCTTTACATCTTTGAAGAGCTTGTGTTCTATTTTGCCTGTGTCTTTGTGTACCACCATCAATTTACTTTCATCTCTGTTCTTGGCTGGATATTGTGCAATCAAGTTTAAGGGTAAATCGTAAACGTATGATGATAACTTCATTCTTATAATTTTTAAGGACGCGAAAATAGTGAAAATATGCCAAAACGGAGCAATTTAATCTAAAACTAGCAAAAAGACACATAGCAAAAAGGCTTAAGTGCTTTACTGACAGACTCGTTATTCAGTGACGATTACTTCACATCACAATGTCAGGCAACATGTTAAACTCTGTCTATTCGTTTCATCTCGGCTACTTTTTCAATCGCTTTGTAAAACTCTTCTCCATATTTCCTGATGAGAGGTTCCTTAAGGAATTCATATACTTTGACACCCAGTTTTTTCCCAAGGCTGCAGGCAGGTGCACACATTAATTGCCTTGGCTGATAATTCAGGGCCATGAATGTGGCGTTCTTTGTTTCGCGGATAGGGTAGAGGTGACATGAAATGGGTTTCTTGAAATCTGTCTTTCCTTCAAGATAGGCCTTTTCAATCAGGCATTTGACAATACCCGCGCCATCGGTATAACCATACACACAGATACCGCCATTGACGGCCGGTGTCACATAACCGAAATCTTCATCCGTCGTGTGAGTACCTACCCGTTTGATTTCTGCCAGTGCTTCGGGTGACAACTGGTCTTTGATCAGTTTGTAAACTGACTTCACTTTCTTCAGTTCATCTTTATTAAGCGGAGCGCCGGCATCCCCGTCCACACAGCAACCGCCTTTGCATTTTTCCAGATTGCAGACAAATTCTTCATCCAGTATTTCATCGCTTATCAAAATATCATCTATGATTATCATCTTGTCCATTTTAGTGTGTTGATTAAATGTTCGACATCCTTACGCAAGAACTCATTCAACGGTTTCAAGGAGTCTACATTCGGTGTTGAATTGAAATAAAGTGCTCCGCGAATAAAATGTCTGACTGAGTCTGTCGCGTAAAATTGGAGAGCCGAAGCGGCATTGCCACCTACATCATAATAAAGTCCATGTACATTGTTCGGTGTGTGGAACACATCCTTCTCGTTGATGTAATTGGCTTTCTTTGAATGATAATGTGACATGTTATAGGAATCGTTCAACAAATTGGCCAATGTATTTTGCCCGTTTATCTCTTTATAACTGATATAAATTTTAGCATTCAATGATTGCATGGTCACATTGATCCACCAAGGATTTTCTGTCTTCTGCTCAAAGAACATCGTATCCTTTTCTATGACCGCATAGGTAGGAATTTCAAATTGATATGGGTAACCAGTTTGGTTAAACAACGTGTATTTCTTCTCAGGAAAATTTATTTTAAAATAACCTCTTGGCTTGGGTATATAGGTCGGTTCGTCACAACTTTGGATGCTTAGTAATAGTCCGATAGCAAGAAGGAAAGAAAATAGTTTCTGAGTCAAGATTGACATTGTTGGGTTTAAATTAATGACGAACAATAAAATGCTTTACTTGTTTTCTGTTATCTGCCGTATAATAGCCCATGAAGTAATGACCATTAGGATATCGTGATACGTCGAGTACTTGCGTAAATACATTATTATTATTAATGCCATTACTCAATGCAGTCATACGGCGGCCACTGATATCGTATACTTCAGAGTGGTATGAAGTCGTATTCGTTGCATCAAAAGCGAAATAGATCTTATCCGAGGCAGGATTAGGATAGGCCGTCACTTCAGGGTCAGGGCTAGCATATGTTGGTGCGGTATTGCCGGTATAATAACTTTCAAAAGCGCCACTGCCGTGAGTAGCCACCGCCACATAGCCATCACTATGTCTCACCTTAATATCAGTCACAATGGCTGCGCCGATTTTATCGTTGCTTTCCTGTTTCCACACGGTTTTGTTGATGGCACTTGAAGCTGTGGTTGCAAGAATCAGCGTGTCTGTTGAGAACAGACCTATACTGGTTCCGGCGAAATAGGTTCGTTTCCCATTCGCCCCGACAAGGATATTGACACAACGAATAGACGGGTCGGCACCGGTTGGGTTAGCAGCAGTACTTTCAAGATTTCCACCGACATAATACCAGTTCATTCCATAATCATTACTATAGAAAAGGCTGTAAATCTTATAATTCGAAAAACAGATCAATACATTTTTCGCACTGTCAGGGTCCACAGCGATACTACTCACAAAACCACCGCCTTGTAAGCGTTTTGTGATGGTATCCAGCTTCATGTATTTCGGATCACCTGAATTGGCCTGATCGATGCGATACATTTCCTTATTGCTGGTACCGAAGTAAAGGATATTCGGTTCATTCTTTGAAACAGCCAGTGATGTAATTTCCGCAACAGTCGCGTTATTTTTTCCGAAATTAGGGGTAGTGATAGTATCGGAAAGGATAGTCCAGCCTGTTTTTAATTGCGAATAGTCATTATTAACCGCCAAAGAATTCAGATTATTCAAACGTGCAATCTTTTTGCCGATCGGCATGTATAGAAAATTGTTGTTGTTGGGATCAACAATGAAAGGGTTGATGAATGCATAATCGCCCTTATCAAAGCCACTTGGATCGATACGTCGGCGGGCAAGGAGGTAGCCATGTTTATCAAGTTGGACCTTGACCATGCGTCCCTGTTGAGTGCTCATGACAAAGTATTCCTTATCGGGAGCAATATAATTGTATGCACCATCACCATTTACAGGCATCACCCAAGTATGTTTTGCATTACTTGTATTGGACACATAATTTCCATTATCTTGAAATCCCCCTGACATCCAAGCATCATAGGGTTTACTTTCATCAATCGCTACAGTATATAATTGGGATGTAACATATCCCATGCTTCTGTTTTGCCATTCAACCGTCGGGGCATTGATATTGTCTGTAAATTTCACACCGCCATCACTTACTGAATAGGCTTTCTTCGGATCACTTTTCAAAAAGATAAGATCATGCTGATCAGGGTGATGATTGAGATAGACGGTGAAAAAGGGAATATTGGTACCGATGCCATACCCACCGATTTGCCTGATATGGTCAGGTGTGGTGAAGGCATCCGTTGACCTGTATACATTGGTTCCTCCAATAATCAGGGTTGATGATCCCGGTTGCATTTTTACGAACAAATCATATCCTCCCTGACAATTGAACCGGTCAAACGGGTTGGTTGAACTCACCGGAAGATTAGGTGATAAGTTGGTCCACTGACCACCGGCACCTGTTCCGTCACCACTGAGATACGTATATTTCATCAGGGAAACGTATTCTTGTGTTCCTTCATAATTGGCGGTTATCACCCCGCCACTGGTATCGGATGGAAGCACACTTAAGAAGTACACTTCGTTTTCATTGTTCGGATTGATCTCAATCACGGTTCTATTTGCTGATTTTAAAAAGGAAGGAGTAATGTCGGTGAATTTGAGCCCGTCGCCAGATCTGAAGAATCCTCGGGTGTTGGCTCCGTCAGTACTTAATGAAGCATAAACCAAACCTGATGCGGACACTTTGACATCCGTAAAATATGAGTCGTTCCCATTACCTAAAACGGCTTTCCACGTCTTACCAGTGTCTTTACTACGGTAAATGGTGCCATAAGTAGCCATATACAAACAGGCTGCAATAGAATCAACAGGTGAGGCTGCTATACGCCATCCACCTTGAAAATTTACAGAGAATGTGCTGGGAATGCCGCCTGCAGTTGAAGAAATTGGGGTCCAGGTTGAACCATTATCGAGTGATTTGAAAGCACCATCACCCAAATAGGATGAGCTGCCACCGCCACCACTGGCAGATGTTCCGTAAATTTCTCCAGATAAAGCGTACCAAATATTTGTTTT
>CAIQUX010000294.1 GCA_903875055.1 uncultured Bacteroidota bacterium | reverse complement strand
ATCCTGGTCCATTATTATTTCCAGCTAAACCTCCGGAATAATAACCTCCATTTCCTCCGCTGATATTATATTGTGCGGTAGATGTCCCCCCTATTCCTCCAGAGGAATTAGTTGCGACAGAACCACCATTAGCGATTATCAAGCTTCCTACACTTGAACTTTCTCCATTTTGGTTATATAGGTATCTACCGACAACCACAGAATAGTGAACACCTGGAACAACCGCAAAACACTCATAACCATAAGCGCCCCCTCCGCCATAATAAGAATTATAAGAAGATCCACCTGCACCCCAAACTTCAATACAAATATTAGTAACTCCAGGTGGTACTATCCAATCAAATGTCCCTGCTGTGTTAAATGTTTTAGGTGAGGTAAAAATACTGGGTGCACCGGCATTAGAAAATCCTCCGATACTTTGCCCACTGGCACCAAACCCTAATGACTCTATTTTCCAGGCTTTGCCAACTGGCACGGTTTGCAAATTTGTAATATTCAGTACTTGCGAGAATTTGAGATTCTCATTGTCAATCGTAAACTCAAGAGCTGAAACGGATTTTACATTTGAACCCGGATTCAAGGTTTGTCCTGACTTTAACCAATAGGGAAATGATAATCCACTTTTAAAACTGGTATTCACTCCGTCGATAGAGAGTACAGGATCGTTTTGTGCAAACACGGTTTGCGTCATCATCAAGAAAAGTATGAGTAATCTATTTTTCATTTGGAATTGATTTATAAGAATTAAAATCCGTCGTTTGTGTAAATAAGGGTCTGGCTATTACTGCCACTTTGTTTCAACTCACCGGCTGAGTTTGAGTAAAGTGCAAAAGGCACACTCATCATTTGTTGTGTACCAAGATTGGTATAGGTAGTTCCGCCAGAGACATTCATTTCTATTTGTAAAAACTTTGCATTGTGTCCCCAATTGATAGTGGAGAAACTTCCTGTTACGGGTGTGCCTAGTCCGATGTTGAGGTTTACTATACCTTGGTTATTGGTCGTCGTATTCTGTGTTTCCTGATAGACTGTTGTACCTGAAGTCGTACTATCATGAATCGTAAACCGGATAGAGACCGATTGGTTGGAAAGTACGCTACCTGAGTTATTGCGTAAAGCACTTTGGTAGGGAATACCTTGAGGGGCTTGTGCAAAGCTTGCTGTTGCGACGTAAAGGAGAAAAATTATTGAGAGTATTTGTTTCATATTGTAAAGTTTAAAAAGTTAAAAGGAACGAACGGCGCGGACGTAGAATAAGGTATGTTTGTCTGGCAAACCAAGATTACCATTAGGGAATCCTTGAGCCCATACAACAGTAGAATTATATTCGCTAGAGCTCCAATATGTATTCAAAGAAGCTCCAATTGCCACCTGATTGAAGTTTAGTTTATCCAACTCGTCTTTACTTGGCAAATACCAATCAGAGTAGCCATTCAATGTCAAATCGTAACAGAGTTTTGCTGCGTAATTACCTGTGCCTTGAGCTGATACAATCATATTGGTATTGGCATTCCCAGCGCCGATGGCAGTTGCAGTTGCCCCAGTGTTTAAGTAATTGCCATTCCACCATATAATACCTGTACTTTGGTCGAATGGCGCAGCGATTAATCCATGCTCTTCTCCTGTTATAAAACCCGGGTCTCCTGCTTGTAAAATATAAGCTATAATTCCGCCTTGATAGTTCTGACCAATAGATAACAGATTTTGTGTTGTAAAAGTTATTTCATTTCCATAAGCGGTTCCAACACTATTGGTTGCATAAGCTCTTGCATAATAGATATTACCTGGCGTTAAGCCAGTTATTATTGAAGTAAAACTTCCTATTGAAACCCCATCAAGAGTTTTGGTACTTAATGAAACTGTTGGATTAGGCGTTGTACTCCAACAAACTCCACGAGCAATAATCGGTATTCCGCCATCATAACTAATATTACCGCCACAATTAGCACTGCTAAGAGCAATGTTGCTAATAGCAGATGTAGTTAGTGTTGGCAATGAAGCTGTTGTAATAAAGCTAAGTACATTTCCATATGCTATACCAAGACTATTAATTGCGTATGATCGAACAAAGTATTGTGTATTGATTAATAGCTCAGAGAGTATACTAGTAAATGACCCACTAAATGGACCTTCATTGGTTTTATTATTTAAAGAAATCGTTGGGTTAGAAGTAGTACCCCAGCAAATACCTTTTAAAAGAATAGTATTACCACCATCATTCAATATCTGACTTGCAATTAATGCTGTCGGCGAAGCTATATTGTAAACTGAATCGGTATTCACAGTTGGCAAACTCCCTGAAAATCCATTCTCTGCCTTCCCCGCATACAACGCATACGGCACACTCATCATCTGCTGAGTTCCTAAATCAGCATACGAAGAACCAGCAGTCACATTCATTTCAACCTGTAAGAACTTAGCATGTTGTCCCCAGTTGATACCGGCAAAGGAGCCAATCAAGGCAGTTCCTTGTCCTATTGTCAATGAAACAATCCCTTGCGAATTTGTGGCACTAGCATGAGTTTCCTGATATACAATAGCTCCGGTAATGGCACTGTCATGAATACTGAAACGTATCGAAACCGATTGGTTGGCTAAGATACCTCCGCTGCTGTTACGCATCGCAGATTGATAAGGAATACCCTGAGGGGCTTGGGCAAATAGCTTGGTCATCAGACAGATGCCCAAAAGAAAGAGCAGTATTTTTTTCATACAGAAAGTGGGGCTTTTTGTCTCTAATTTTCCACAACGTACAAAACCTATTTGGAATAACTCGACAAATCATCAATGAATGTATGAATGCCCCTTTCTGATGTGTGAACGAGCCGTTTTGAGGTATTTTTGACGAGTTGGATGTTTAAACATGATATTTAAACTGGCTATTGGACTATTTTAATTTGACTTCCTAATGATAGATTTATTAAAACTACTCTACTCGTTTATCCCAATTCTGAAAGAAAAAGTATCAATAGTAATTCCTCAGTCAAATTCAATATTAATGATGATCAACGATAGTGATACTTGTCACCGGATGTATTTCCCAAGCGGTTGCGCGCCAGTTTTTAATATTACCAGGATTCGTATTTTCAGCCATGTTCAAGTGTTCAACATCCAATAGCATCCATCCTTGAATTTCAACCCATCTTCCCAAATACTTACTTCTGATAAAGGATGTACTCCAATTTATACCTTTAGTAGCCATTATCCTGCGCATTCGTGGCGTGATTTCAACAATAACCCGTTGATTCTTTTCATTACTCATCGGTTGTAAGGTTAACTCGATATGAGCATCCCTGTCGTCTTTATTTTTTGATTTACAGTTTGCAGTCTCTATACCACCAGGTTTTACATCAGCCACATACGCGATCATTTTAGCAGCCTGTTGAACACTCCATCTATCCCTGTCATCCCCGCTTCTCAATAATGCTGACATGGTTATTGAATGATCGAAATCTTTGCTATCCGGAAAGTTCATCCGATTTTTCAGTTCATTCAGTTGTTGCATTTTGCTTGTCAATGCACTTCCTTGCGCCGGACAGTCAGTACTAAAAACAGGAGGCGGTTGATGATAACAATCCGCAGCCGCTTGATGATATTGCCGAATCAATGAAGAATGCCGTCCTTTCTTTACATTTACAATCGTTTGATTTTCATGTAAGAATGATATTGAAAGGGCATAAATGGCTAATAAAAATAATTTCATTCATCCAAGATACATAAAAATTCATTCTTTCATTAATGGAAGAGTCGCTAAAACGAAATGAGCCCCTCAGTGGAAAATGCCGATAGTCATTATGTTTGGAACAAATGAAGCAGCGCTAAATCTGGTCAATGACAAAATTTCAATCGGCAGAGGCGT
>CAIQUX010000293.1 GCA_903875055.1 uncultured Bacteroidota bacterium | reverse complement strand
TTATTTTGTTTAGAACAAATGAAGCAGAGCGAAGTTTAGTCTATTACAAGATTCAAATCGGTATCAGCGGCAACCTTGCGCAACCCATTCTAAAACTTGATCGCACGAACTGTAAAGGACGTTATAAGAACTTTATAACTACGGGCCTTTATCTCATACCCAACTGCCCAAATGATAAACTTACCCACTTGAAGGTTAATTAACCAAGATGGATTGATAAACTTACCTAGTGTATTAACATACCGGCTAGGCTGAATCAAAGATATGCAGGTGGATTAACATATCAGACAGGCAAATGTGTAGTTATTGAACATGTGATAACAAATAGAGCTGATGGAGAGATAATTTAAGCATACTGATTAACATATCAAGCGTGCAAATTTGTAGTTGTTGACAATGCATTAACAGATTGACCATACAAAACCATCTACAGACTCTTTTCACAAAGCCGAAAGTAAATTCATCAATCGATTCCTACAGCATGTGTCATATCTGCGGACGATAAACTCTAGCAAAGGGAAATAAGCAGGAAAAGACAATTGGTTAATTTCCTCCTTCAACAGTATTTTGTATAAAATTAAAATGGGATAAAACTGTTTATCCATTAAACAATCATTCAGCAGACATTAGATTAACTACATCTTCCTGAGAAGGACATGACATCTCCTTGTTTGATACATTACGAAATGGCTGAATCGCCTATAATGTATTACAGACTAAATTGAGCACTCAAATACTCCCTGTTAAGACGGGCAATATTTGATATTGAAATTTCTTTAGGACATTCTGCTTCACAAGCACCGGTATTGGTACAAGCACCGAATCCTTCCTTATCCATCTGAGCCACCATATTCATTACACGGGTGTTACGTTCAGGTTGCCCTTGAGGCAGTAAGGCATATTGAGACACCTTAGCTGAAGTAAATAACATGGCACTTGAGTTTTTACAGGCTGCCACGCAGGCTCCGCAACCAATACACATCGCTGCATCAAATGATGCGTCGGCCTTGGTCTTGTCGATTGGCAATGAGTTTCCGTCAACAGCATTACCCGTATTCACACTCACATAACCACCAGCCTGCTGAATTCTGTCCAATGCACTTCGGTCCACCGTCAGATCTTTCAATACCGGGAATGCTTTGGCACGCCAAGGTTCTACGGTTACTGTTTCTCCGTCTTTGAAAGCGCGCATATGTAGTTGGCAGGTAGTGGTTCCATCCCATGGCCCATGTGCTCTTCCATTGATATGCATACTGCACATACCGCAAATTCCTTCCCGACAATCGTGATCGAAAGCAATCGGATCTTTCCCTTCGTTGATGAGACGTTCATTCAGTACATCAAACATTTCAAGGAAACTCATTTCTGTAGAGATATTCTCGGCTTTGTAGTTTTCAAATTGCCCTTTGTCCTGTGCGTTTTTCTGGCGCCAGATCCTTAGATTAAGGTTAATTTCTTTATGTTCCATAGAGAACTTTTTACTTGATGTTGTTTACAGGCCTATTCTAAAAATTGTTTATTTGTAATTACGCTGGCTTGGATGTATGACATCATACACCAAATCTTCTTTATGCAGTTCCCAACCTTCCTTTTTGCTTTCCCAAGCAGCAACATACATGAAGTTCTCGTCAACACGCATAGCTTCCCCTTCTTCGGTCTGAAATTCTTCACGGAAATGTCCACCGCAACTCTCATTCCTGTTGAGGGCATCCAAACACATCAATTCGCCCAATTCAAGAAAGTCTGCTACCCGCCCTGCTTTATCAAGTTCAGGGTTCATTTCACTGGCTGTGCCTGGAACTCGAAGGTCTTTCCAGAATTCTTCACGCAAGGCTCTGATTTCCTGTATCGCTTCCTTGAGTCCTTTTTCATTTCGAGCCATACCGCATTTATCCCACATGATTTTTCCAAGTTGTTTATGGAAATAATCGACGCTATGCTGACCTTTGATATTGATGAAATGGTTGATGCGTTCTTTCACCGCATTTTCCGCTTCATCAAATGCTGGCTGTTTTGTATCAATCTTGGGTGTGCGTATTTCATCGGCCAGATAGTTTCCTATTGTGTAAGGGATGACGAAATATCCGTCTGCCAAACCTTGCATTAAGGCGCTTGCACCTAAGCGATTTGCACCGTGATCACTGAAATTGGCTTCGCCCAATGCGTATAATCCGGGAACAGTAGTCATTAATTCGTAATCAACCCAAAGCCCGCCCATAGTGTAGTGAACCGCAGGATAAATCCTCATCGGCATTTCATATGGGTTTTCACCAGTGATTTTTTCATACATATCAAACAGGTTGCCGTATTTTTCTTTCACAACTTCTTTGCCTAATCTGATAGCTGTCGCATCGTCGGCATTGGCAATACCATGTTTTGTGCATTCTGTTTTGCCATAACGTAAAATTGCTGCCGCAAAATCCAGATATACCGCCATCTTACTGTTCCCAACTCCATACCCTGCATCGCAACGTTCCTTAGCAGCACGGCTCGCCACATCACGAGGCACCAGATTTCCGAAAGCTGGATAACGGCGTTCAAGATAATAATCACGTTCTTCCTCAGGGATATCTATAGCCTTGCGGGTTTCGCCTTGTTTTTTAGGAACCCAGATACGCCCGTCATTACGAAGAGATTCAGACATCAGTGTCAGTTTGCTTTGGTGATCACCACTAACCGGAATGCAGGTTGGATGAATCTGGGTGAAGCACGGATTTCCGAAAAAAGCCCCTTTCTTGTGTGCTTTCCAAGCTGCAGTGACATTGCTTCCCATGGCGTTGGTGCTTAAAAAGAAGACATTTCCGTAACCGCCGGTGCAAAGCAATACCGCATGAGCTCCATGACGTTCAATTTCTCCAGTGACCAAATTCCTGGCGATGATTCCACGTGCTTTACCGTCTATAACAACTACGTCCAGCATTTCATGACGGTTATATTCCTTGATCTTCCCTATGGCCACTTGACGCATTTGAGCGGAATAGGCACCTAACAGTAATTGTTGACCAGTCTGTCCGGCTGCATAAAAGGTACGTTGTACCTGAGTTCCACCAAATGAACGATTGCTCAGCAAGCCACCGTATTCACGGGCAAATGGAACACCCTGTGCAACGCATTGGTCGATGATGCTGCCACTCACTTCTGCCAGACGATGCACATTGGCTTCTCTGGCACGATAATCGCCTCCTTTAATGGTATCATAAAAAAGACGATATACACTATCTCCATCATTTTGATAATTCTTAGCAGCATTGATTCCTCCTTGTGCAGCTATCGAGTGAGCCCTTCGTCCACTGTCCTGAAAGCAAAATGTCTTTACACTGTAGCCTAACTCAGCAAGTGAAGCGGCTGCAGAAGCGCCTGCCAGTCCGGTTCCCACTACAATGATATCAATGCTTCTCTTGTTTGCCGGATTGACCAGCTTGCAGGTGCTTTTGTAGGTGCTCCACTTTTGAGCCAGTTCGCCTGCAGGAATTCTATTGTTTAGTGCCATGGTTAAATATTTTACCGCAAAAAAATTATGTAAAAAACGCGAGCTCTTTGCGGAACTTTTTACTTCGCGCTTTGAACGTTTGTATTATTGAATCCAGCCTAAATAAATAGCTATAGGCATCATTGAAAATGCAAAACAAATGATAAGGCTATATGCAATTCCGATAGTTTTTATCAACGGGTTATATTTAGGACTATTGATTCCTAATGTCTGGAAGGCACTTTGGAATCCGTGAATCAAATGCCAGCATAATGCAATCACGCCGCACACATAAACAATAACTACCCACAATTGGCTGAATACCTCTTTCATCTCTTCAAAAAGACTATCTTCTTTATGTGTAACATACAAGGATTCTTTTGTTTCTAACCAGAAATGTGAAAGATGTATAACGAGGAAAATCAGAAGCAGACTTCCTAAGATGCCCATACTACGGCTATACCATTTACTGGTTGCATTGCCTGGATTCACCGAATATTTCACAGGGCGTTTCTGGTTGTTTTGACCTGTCAGCATCAGTCCCTGTATGATATGAAGGATTAATCCGGCAAACAAGCCTACTTCAATAATTCGCAACAGCCAGTTATGGCTCAGGAAGTGGGCATAAAAGTTGAACATCTCGCCGTTATCATTGAAAAAAATCATGCCGTTCACGGTTGCATGAACGATCAGAAATAAGATTAAGAAGATACCGGTAACGGACATTACCAGTTTTTTGCCGATCGAAGAGGTGAAGTATTCTTTCCAAGTCATGATATTATGTATTCAAGTGGCGCAAAGATAATCTACGATGCCTGAAATATCAATAAAGTTTGCAAATAGAATATGAAGTTTTATAAAAAGACAGATTAGTCTGCTTTAGTCGATCACCGATTTCTGGAAATAATCGAATATCATCTGAGAGATGTTAGAGTATTTCTTGTTCCCTTTTGGAAATTCCAGGTAGGCGCTGGCGTAATCGTTTTCAATTTTTATCACTTTTTGATAAAAGCCTCTTCCCTGATTTGTGTATCCGCTGATGACAAAAAAATCAGGATATTCCTTTTTAAGTGTTAGCCTGTAGTTGTTCGCTGTCCATTGCCCAAGTATCATAAGATAGAGTTTATGCATGTCAGTGCTTTCTGACAAACTCCCATTGACTATTTCAATGGCCGAGGACCCATCGACCGTTTTATAAGTTACAGTTGATGATTCGATATCATTTTTATTCAACATGAAATAATTAGGTGGTATCTGAAAACAGAAATCATTTCGTTGACTGCATATCTTCTCATTTTCCTGTGCATGCAGGGTCAGACACTGACACAACATGAAAACAAGAATAAAGGGTAAAATAATAATTTTCATACAAGTCAGGATTGTCTACACCATAAAAGTACCGATATACTGCTACTAAACGAAGAAAAACAGAATTTATTTGAGGTAAGGTGAATTGGAGGAAAATGAGACAAGATTATAGACGTCCTCATTGTGTTACTCCTGTCAAGGATTCGCAGGCCTCCCTGTGTACAGATGCTTTTCTGAATGATAAGATGAACGAACTAGCGGGCCGCTTTCGACATGGTCCAACCCAATTGAGTACCCAATTTCCATATATTCGGAAAATTCATCTGGATGAACAAATCGTTCTACTCTCAGATGTTTTACGGTCGGTTGAAGATATTGACCAATAGTCACCACATCACAGCCATTATCAAATAAATCCTGTAAGGTTTGTATGACTTCTTCCTTGCGCTCTCCCAAACCCAGCATGATGCCACTTTTTGTCCTCATGCCACCTTGTTTCAAAGTGCGGATGACTTCCATGCTCCGGTGATATTTAGCCTGCATCCGAACCTGACGTGTCAATCGTTCGACGGTTTCGATATTATGTGAAATCACTTCCGGTGCGACATCGATCAGGCGCTGTATGTTTTCTTTTTCACCCTTGAAATCCGGAATCAGTGTTTCAAGTGTGGTATTAGGATTCAAAGCCCTGATGGCCTTAATTGTATTTGACCATATGATTGAACCTCCATCTTTAATCTCATCACGATCAACACTTGTGATAACAGCATGCTTCACTTTCATCAGGTGAATGGCTTCAGCTACACGTTGTGGTTCATCCCAATCCAATGGATCGGGTCTGCCGGTAGAAACTGCACAAAATCCGCAGGACCTTGTACAAGTATTTCCTAAAATCATGAATGTGGCAGTGCCCTCACCCCAGCATTCGCCCATATTGGGGCAATTACCACTTTCGCAAATGGTATGAAGTTTATGCTGATCTACTAAACCACGAACATGTTTGTAGCTTTCTCCAATTGGAAGCCGTACACGCAACCAATCTGGTTTTTTCAGACGTGGAGTTTCATGAGTATTTGATATCGTTCCGCAAGACATGTTGCAAATGTAAACGAATTGAGCATTAATTTTTTAATTTGATAGTTTGTTAATTATTTGGAGATAAACAAAAAATACTGTTAAATTTGGCTATTAAATAATATAAAACATGAAGAAATTATCCCTACTACTTTTAGGTGCTGCTGCGTTTATGGGCGCTCAGGCACAAAACGTAACGAGCCCCAATCAGATTATTGGCAAGGCATCTGCAAAGGTTGTACAAGACAACGTTTACGCAGGTTCATCTGCCGCTGCATCAAATAAGAACAAAAAAACCAGGGATACCTTCAATCCTTCAGGCTTAGGCTCAAAGGAATGGGTTGGTAAGACAACCTATGATTTGCAGACGAATGGTTCCATGCAGCGCCGAGTATTGCAAGGAGCTGGCGGTGCTCTTAGCTGTGGCTGGACATTTTCTGCCGAACAGAATGTAACTGCAACATCTGGGTTTCTGGACCGTGGAACAGGGTATGCTCATTTCAACGGAACTACCTGGACTCCTGCTCCTACGTCTGCTATAGAAAACCCTTTCGTACGAACGGGATTCGGTGGTCTTGTTATTGACGGAACAGGAAATGAGAACTACATCGCTCATGACCCAAATGCCAACAAATTATCCATCAGCAAAAAATCAGGAACAACCTGGACATCTAGTGTATTATCTACATCAAATACGAATGCACCGATTTGGCCTCACTCCGCCACTTCAGGAAACTGGTTGTATATCGTAGCAAGTCCTTCGGATTCTAACATCCACACGAACGGTATCAGAAATGGCTATTTCTTTGCTAGATCAAGCAATAATGGAAGCACATGGATTGATGATATGATACCAATGCCATTGATTGACAGCGTTGGTCATTACAGAGGAGGTGGTAATTCTTATGCCATTTCTGCAAACGGTGCTAACGTGGCCGTGTTATTCGGTGATATGGGTACAGATCTGACCTTGTTGAAATCTACTGATCATGGTGCAAGCTGGACTAAGAAAGTTATCTATGATTTTCCAATTGACCATTATAATTTTGCCGGAACAGCACCTACCGATATCGGAAACAATGGCACTATCGATACGATTTTTTCAAATGACGGATCATTTTCTATGGTGTTAGATGCTAATGGTGACGTTCATGCAGCTTTTCCAGTTTTACGTGTGATTAAAGACGGTACGTCTACAGGTTATTCCTATTTCGCTTTAACATCAAGATTGATGTATTACAGAGGCACAGCAACGACTGACTCAATATTTGTCGTAGATGATATCTTTGATACCATTCATGATTGCGACCATTCTGGTAGTGTTAATTTCGGTCAAAATTATACCGGTGCAACTGGTGTTCCTGATGCAGCCTATAACAGCATCGGTTTGATTACGCAGCCAAGTATCAGTATAGTACCTGGTTCTCCTCAAAAGGTATTGATAGCTTATACGTGTGTAATGGATAACGACACCACAGTCGATGATGGTGTTCATCCTTATTGGTTCGGCATCTCTTCATTGGAAGGGCAACCTTACAGAGATATATTGGTGGTAGGTTCTCAGGATAATGGTTCAAACTGGACTTACCCTGTAAACATTAGCAAAACAGCACATTTTGAAGAAGCTTTCGTTACAACACCTGAAATTATTACAGGTACTAAATTCCCTGTTTTCTACCAAGGTGATATTGAGCCAGGAACTATCCTTCAAAACGATGATTTGTATGATCCTGAATTCCAAAATTTCATGATTATGCAGCAAGTAAATATCAGTGATATCTTCCTGAAAGGAGCAGATTCTTTGGAAATCTGCAACCAGTCTCAAGTCCCATTAGGAACAAGAGACGTGGTGAATGGTGCCATCGGAATGGTAAGTGTTTATCCAAATCCGTCAACTGATGTTGCCAATCTTTCTATGAAATTCATCAACACATCAAAAAATGTGACTGTCGAAATGTTTGATTTTGCAGGGAAAGCAGTGTATACTTCACAACTAGAAAATGTAGTTGAAAGTAATACAAAAATTCCGGTTAGCATATTGGCTAACGGTTTATACCTTATAAAGGTTACAACTGATTCCGGTACAATCACAAGAAAGTTCATAAAAGAATAATCTGAATACCGATAATTGAAAAAAGGGGGTCTTTAGGACCGCCTTTTTTTATGTGCGTTATGTAGGTCCTACACAAAAACGCGGGAATTCTGTAAATCTATTGTGATGCCGATTGGAATTTTGTAATAGACCAAATTTCGCACTGCTTCATTTGTTCTAAACAATATAATCATCGGCATTTACCAGCGTATGTGTCCAATAAAGTTTGGTTTACCCTGAATATTACATTGGTATAACAAAGTCACATAGCTGTTTGATATGGTAAACATAAACCATACTTCATACATGAACACTTCGTTGGGTATATAAGTACAGAATTACGGTTGCAACTTTTTATTTTCTGTATGCCTTTGAGCATCTCTTGCTTGTTTCTTTTCGAAATTAAGTTCCATTGCTTTTTCAAGATCCACATTGCATTGGTTAGCCAAAGCCGTCAATACCCAAAGCACGTCAGCCATTTCATCGGCGATATTTTTTTGTCTGTCCGAATCCTTGAAGCTTTGCTCACCATATGTTCGGACCATGATCCGTGAGAGTTCACCTACCTCTTCCATCAATATGCCAAGATTGGTTAGCTCATTAAAATAACGTACACCTGTAGTCGTAATCCAGGTATCCACTTTTAGTTGCAATTCCTTCAGTTCCATGTTATTGTTTGTTTTTTGAATCAATCAGGATGGTGACCGGACCGTCGTTGATTAAAGCTATCTTCATATCTGCTCCGAAAATACCTACGCCTATTTTTTTTTCAAGATCATGTTCCAATTGCGCAATGATTTTTTCATATAAAGGGATAGCGATGTCAGGTTTGGCAGCCTGCAAAAAGGATGGGCGGTTTCCTTTTTTTGTAGACGAGTGCAATGTAAACTGACTGATCAAGAGGATATCGCCATCAACGTCTTTCAAAGCCAGATTCATCAATCCATTCTCATCTGAAAAGATACGCATATTGACGATTTTGTTGCTCAGCCATTCGATGTCATCAATGGTGTCGTCATGCTCTATACCAAGCAAAATCATAAACCCGGTTCCGATGGCATCTTTGATATTTCCATTAATACTTACACTGGCTTCAATGACCCGTTGTATCACTGCTCGCATAATACCTCTATATTTGTCGATTGCAAAATAGGACAAAAGAATGAAGATCGATGTTTCAAATGAGATAGAAATACGCACATCACGGAGCGGTGGTAAGGGCGGACAAAATGTAAACAAGGTGGAAACCCAGGTAGAAGTGCGATTTGCAGTCCGCGAATCGGCTATTCTAAATGAAGAACAGAAACATATCGTATTGGAAAAGTTAGATAAGAGACTCACCAAAGATCATGTGCTGATTGTCAAATGTAATGAGACTCGAACTCAGTTAAGCAATAAGGAAATCGCCATTACAAAACTTCATCATCTGATTGAGCATTGTCTTGAAAAACGTAAAGCACGAATAGCCACTAAAACACCACGACGAGTTGTTGAAAAACGCATTGAAGGAAAGAAACGGAGAGGCGAAGTGAAGAGTATGCGAAGGAAAGTGACAGAGTAAATACCGTCAAGCATGCAACATGGCTGTCATCATATTAACTTGCCTAAACGTTGACAGGCCAGCTCCAATGTTTCATCTTGTTTGGCAAAACAAAACCGTATCAGTTTATCATCCTTTCCATCATGATTGAAAGCGCTTACAGGTATGGTTGCAACGCCATGTTCTTTTGTCAACCAGATCGCAAAGTCCTTGTCAGGCATGTGGTTTATTTTTTCATAGCTTGCCAACTGAAAGTAAGAGCCCTGGGCTTTCTGATGAATTGTAAAGGGTAAATCGCTTAGTAAATCCAAAAACAGATTCCGTTTCCTTTCAAAGAAAGCCGGGAGCGAAAGATATTCGCTTTCATGCGTAAGAAATTGTGCAAGCGCCACTTGCATAGGTGTGTTACAGGTGAAACTAAGAAACTGATGTATCTTTCTGAATTCTTTCATTAGATCGGCCGGTGCTACGCAATAACCCATCTTCCATCCTGTCGTATGAAATACTTTTCCGAATGAATAAATGACAAAACTTCGTGCAAACAGAGAAGGATATTTCAATACTGATTCATGCGCACGTCCATCTAACGTGATATGTTCATACACTTCATCACTGATGACATAAATGGATGTGTCCCTTGTAATTTCATCCAGTTTCAACATGTCATCTTTGCTCCATATATAACCAGTCGGATTGTGAGGTGAATTGATGATGATCGCTTTTGTCTTGTGAGAGATGGAAGCCTTAACCAATTCCCAATCGACTGAATAATCAGGATATCGAAGCGGAATGCAAATAGCTTTGGCACCGTTGGTTTCAATATTTGGGATATAGCTATCATATGCCGGTTCTAATACAATGGCTTCGTCACCGGCCTGAAGGATGGTCGTGAACGCTGTATAGATTGCATAGGTGCCACCCGGTGTTATGGTGATTTCTGAATCAGGATTTATAGTCGACTGATAAAGTTTCTCCATCTTTGTTGCCAATGCATTTCTCAATTCAGGCAAGCCTGTCATCGGTGCATACTGATTGTATCCATCTTGCATGGCCTTGGTTACAAGATCAACCAAGACAGGTGAAATAGGGTAGTCGGGAAAACCCTGTGAAAGGTTAATGGCATTATGTTCCTTCGCCAGATTACTCATCACTGTGAAAATTGTCGTGCCGATATTGGGAAGTTTGGAATACATGGTTTTCATGGATCAGTTAACAGGTTAATTATATCAAGTCATCATAAGAATTTATCGCCTTTGTTTCTTCTCACTTCGGCCACATAATCCTTGATTTGTTGTTCTCGATTGCGTTCACAAATAAGCAGTACATCCTCCGTATCAACCACTATGAAATTTTCAAGGCCTTGTAGCACCAGTAATTTATTGTCCGGTGCTTTGACCATACATTGTGACGCATCCACAATCATGACATTCTTTCCATAGACCGCATTGCCCAGATAATCTTTTTCAGAATTATCATAGGCGCTGTTCCAGGTACCCAGATCACACCAACCGAAATAGGAAGGAATCACATGCACATTTTTTGCTTTTTCCATGATGCCATAATCAATCGAAATATTGGTGCATTGAGGATATACCTTCTCGATGTCGTGATGCTCTTCCTCTGTGTTATATGATTTTACCTGTGAAAAAACCTCATTCATTTCTGGCAGATATTTAGCCATTTCCTGTATGATGGTTTTGACATTCCAAACAAAAATACCGGCATTCCAAAGGAAGTCACCGCTGCGTACAAAGGTTTCAGCCAATTCATGTGACGGTTTTTCAGTAAAGGTCCTTACCTGATAAAAATTCTCAATCTTTTTGGTGGTGTCATACTGGATGTAACCATACCCGGTATCCGGTCGGGTAGGTTTAATGCCAAGAGTGACCAATACATTATTCTTGCTTACAAAATCAAGCGCATCGATGATATCGCGTTCAAATTTCCGTTCATCAAAAATCAGATGATCGGCAGGGCTCATGATGATGTTGGCATCGGGGTTCAATGCCATTAATTTGTGAGCGATATACGCTGTGCAAGGGGCTGTGTTTTTACGTGACGGCTCACTCAATATGTTTCTGTCGGTGAGGTCAGGAAGCTGTTCCTTTAACGTAGGAATGTATATTTCATTGGTGATAATGAAGATGTTTTCTCTTGGGCAGATATTGGCAAATCGTTCATACGTCCATTGTATCAGTGATTTGCCTGTGCCAAGAATATCAAGAAATTGTTTCGGATGATCATTTCTGCTTTCCGGCCAAAACCGGCTTCCAATGCCACCGGCCATAATGGCGACGTAATTATTTTTTAAACTCATGCTGTCGTTCTGATTCTGATTTTTTAACGGACTAAAGTACGTTTTTTTTAGCAACCGTTTTTGAAATGGAATTCAATAAACGGTGAATCAAGTAAATCAGCAGTTGAGGTCGATATTATTCATCTTCTATGGCCGTCTTTTTCATGGCAGCCGCCATGTCGTGGCCCAGATAACGTTCAATCCAATCATGTACGAGATAGATGACAGGCGTCACCAGGATGGCAACCAACAATTTGTAACTATACCCTACCAGTGTGATGGCGAGTACTTTAGGATAGCTCCATCCTTGTCCTAATTTGAATGCGATGAAAATAACAACAAAACTGTCGATCAGCTGTGATACGATTGTTGATCCAGTGGAGCGTAACCATATCATTTTTTCGCCGGTGATCAGTTTGATCTTATGAAAGATAAACACATCCAATACCTGCCCGATCAGGAAGGCGATCACAGAACCGAAAATGATCCACAGCCCTTGACCGAAAATTTGTGTATAGGCCTTTTGTGTATCCGGTATGCCCTTATCTGCGTTAACACTTACCCACCAATCGGCCGGCACCAAATGAATGGCGCCATAGGCAGCCAAAAAGGAGAAGCTGATTAGTGCCACGGTCAGGTAAGATAAGAATCGAACGCCTCGCATTCCGTAATATTCATTAATGATATCGGTCATAATAAAAACCACAGGCCAAAGTAAAACTCCCGCTGTGAGGCTGAACGATAAATGCTGTTCTCCGAATAATGTGAAAGTAACAGGATTGAAACCTAGTGTTTTTTCGAGTGAAAAAATCTTGCCACCAATGAATTCAGCGACTATGGCATTGGTGATGAAAAAACCGGCAAGGATCAAAAATAGTTTGGTAGGCTTGTCCTTTAGTATTTGATGGATCATAATTGAGAAGAAGTTATGTAAATGTAGCATACCGGTTTTTATTTCAGCTGATTTTAAATACCTTGCAATAAAAATTTAAACAATGAAAGGACTTTATACACTGTGCATACTTCTGCTGATGGGTTTCTCCGCGTTGGCACAAGATGCAGCCGATAAGGTAAACGGCATTTGGTTCAACACCGAAGCCACTGCTAAGATTCAGATTTACAAAACCACATCAGGCCATTATGCCGGCAAAATAATCTGGCTCAAAGAACCCACAGATCCGGAGACAGGTAAACCTAAACTTGATAAGCACAATCCCGATAAGTCAAAACGAACTATACCCATTCTGGAGTTGGTAAACCTGAAGGCATTTAGCTATGACAGTGACAGCCGAGTGTGGCAACATGGGAATATCTATGATCCTAAGAACGGAAAGGATTATTCCTGCAAGATGGAACTTACCGATGACAATACGCTGAAGGTGAGAGGCTATATCGGTATTTCATTATTAGGCCGAACTGAAACCTGGAAAAGGGATAAAAAAAAATAAATTATATCTACATGCGTTCCGGTGCCTTAGCCCCGAGCAACCCGAGTCCGTGCGCTAGAATATGTCTGGTAAGATAGCAAAGTTTAAGACGCATGGCCTTGACTGAAGTCTCCTCGGCTTTCAATACAGAATGTTCGACCAGAAAGCTATTGAATTCTTTAGCGATTCGATAAATATAATTGCATACGACCGAAGGATTATATTCGTGAGCAGCCTGAAGCAAGGTTGCAGGATATTGCTCCAGTAAGGAAAGAAGGTCTTTCTCAACGCTGGTTATGACTGCAGTCGATTCGATTGCAAGATCGACTTCTCCTGCATTCGCTTTTCGGAGTATGGAACTGATACGTGCGTGAGTGTATTGAATAAACGGTCCCGTAAAGCCATGGAAATCGATACTTTCCTGTGGATTGAAAATCATACGTTTCTTAGGGTCAACACGTAGCAGATAAAATTTCAAAGCACCCATGCCCAATGTATCAAATAAAGTGTCAAGTTCTTCATCCGTAAAACCATCCACTTTGCCGAGTTCTTCCGTATTCTTCTTTGCAATGGCTGTCATTTCATCTATCATGTCATCGGCGTCCACGACGGTTCCTTCGCGGCTTTTCATTTTTCCGCTTGGGAGTTCAACCATGCCGTACGACAAGTGATAGATGCCATCAGCACCCGGTTCGCCTAGTTTCTGCATGATGAGTTTTAGAACCTGCATATGATAATTCTGTTCATCACCGATCACATATACCGAAGTGTCCATTTTGTAATCAGAGTATTTCAGATTGGCAGTACCGATATCCTGTGTCATATACACGGACGTACCGTCTCCCCGAAGCAATAGTTTTTGGTCAAGTCCATCAGCTGTCAGATCGATCCAAACAGAGTGATCTTCCTTCTTAAATAGGACTCCGTTTACGAGCCCTTTTTCGATGATTTTTTTTCCGAGCAGATACGTGTCGCTTTCATAATACATCATATCGAAATCGATTCCCATCCGGTTATACGTGAATCTGAAACCTGCATATACCCAGTCGTTCATTTTTTTCCAAAGGGCCATGGTTGCGGCATCACCTGCTTCCCATTTGCGGAGCAGTTCTTGCGCTTCAATCAATATCGGTGTCTTTTTCTCAGCTTCCTCTTTCGGTAGGCCTTTGCTGACCAAATCTTCAATCTGAATCTTATGGATGTCATTGAATTTTACATAATAATCACCCACTAAATGATCACCCTTGATACCAGTCGACTCAGGCGTGGTGCCATTCGCATAGTGAAGCCATGCCACCATACTTTTACAGATGTGGATACCTCGGTCATTAATCAGATTGGCCTTGATCACTTCGTGGCCAGTAGCTTTGAAGATATTGGCAATGGAATAGCCTAAAAAGATGTTGCGCAGATGTCCGAAATGAAGGGGTTTATTGGTATTAGGTGAAGAGTATTCTATCATCACTTTCTTCCCGTTGGGTTCAAATGAACCGAACTGTTTTTCATTCCAGTTTGAATTCAGAAAATCAATAAAAAATTCCTGATTGACACTCAGGTTCAAGAATCCTTTGATCACATTGAAGCCGGTAAACAAACTGTTATCTTGTACCATACGGGCACCAAGGTCCTGGGCAATTTCATCGGGTCTTTTGCCTAAGGTTTTGGCCAGCGAAAAGGTGACCAGCGTATAATCACCTTCGAATTCAGGTTTTGTTTCATTGATCAGAATTTCATCAGCCGTAACCTGTTTATCATACACTTGCGCAATGGCCTCACAGGCTGATCGCTTAATTTCATCTATAAGATTCATACGCCTCAATATTTGCGACAAAAGTACTATATCCAGTCCTTGATTTGGTTTATAATATCAAAAAATGATTAGATTTGCCAGCATGAGAAAATTCCTGATAGCCTGCATTCCTGTTTTGTTTTTAGCGTCGTCATGCTCAACAAAATTCAAAGTAGGTGCCGATTATAAAGAGGTCACTGTAGTCTATGGCCTTTTGTCATTAGCAGACACAGCTCATTACATCAAGATCACAAAAGGCTATTTTGACGAAAAACAGAATAATCTTGAATTAGCAAAAAACCCTGATTCAATTTATTTCAATAATCTGGCTGTGAGTATGGAGGTGTTGAATAATGGTAATGTGGTTGAAACGATCACATTGAACAAAGTTGACCTGGTTAATGAAGGGTATATCAAAGACCCCGGAACTTTTGCCAGCACGCCGAATTATGCATATAAGTTTAAGAAGAATCTTGACCCATCAAAAACATATCGTCTTAAAGTGTATAACCTGACAAGCGGAAAAGAAATTACAGGCGAAACATCTGTCATCGGTTCTTCTCCTTCCATATTCAAATTTATCAAACCAGCTGACAATACCGAGGAGTTGACGTTTTCTGATCCGCTAAACCCATATCAGTTTAGTTGGCGCGGGCCTGCAGCAGCTGTGTTTTATGATGTTGTCGTGAAGTTCAAGTATCAGGAAGTTAATACGATCACATCCGATACGACTTATGTTGTGAAAGATATTCCAGTGCTACAAAATATCCTTAGTACCGGCAGCGAATTAAGTGCACCCCTCAACAGTGTCGATTTTTTCAAGCAGTTGAATAGCGCAGTCGGCGAAGGTTCTTCTGATATCAAACGATATATCGATACGCCGGGATTACAGATATTGGCTGGCGGACAGGAACTGAAAACCTATATCGATGTGAATTCTGCTCAGGGTGGCATCACCTATGATCAGATCAAACCAAATTATACAAATCTGGTAGGCGAGAATGTGTTCGGGATATTTTCAACGCGAGGTCAGATTGAATTCCAAAATATAAAGTTTTCAGCGGCTACGATCGATTCCATCAAAAATGGTATCTATACCAAGAATTTGCGAATCGTTGGTGATTCAGACAAGTAGCTTCTCTTTCCTAAAAAGGTATTTTGCTATCTCTAGATCTTGAGGTGTGGTGATTTTTATATTCTCCTCATTGCCTTCTACTAATTGAATTTGATGTCCTGCTGCTTCAAAAACAGATGCTTCATCCGTAAAGGTTTCTCTGTATGCTTGTTGATATGCTTTTTTGATGGCTGAAATATCAAAAGTCTGCGGTGTCTGAATGGCTTTATATTCATTTCGTGAAACTGCCATGTTGCCTTGTTCATCTAGTTTCCTGATACTGTCTTTCAGGTCAATGTAAGGGACCGCATTACCGAATTCCGAGGCCGTCTTGTAGCAACGTTCTAAGACAAGTTCCGAAACAAAAGGGCGGACCCCATCATGAATGAAAACTATCCCCTCCTCGTCAATCCTCAGTAAGCCATTCTGCACCGAATGAAACCGGGTCTCGCCACCACCTACGAAACTGACTCTACTCTTTTCATTACCTTGAAAATAAGTAGACTTGAATTCTTCGATACTCGTCGCAGGCAATACTACCACCAGCTTGATATCTGGCGCGAAATCAAGGAATTTTTGAATGGTGTGTACCAGTATCGGCTTGCCTTCCAACTCGATAAATTGTTTAGGCACAGCGTTATTCATCCGCTTACCGCTTCCTCCAGCTACGATGAGTGCATAGTTCATGTTTCAAAAATAGATAATAAATTGTTGATATTTGGACCAGATACTAGCTGAACTTTTTTTACTTTTGCCACCATGTTAAAAGATTTCCCTGTACTCAACGAAAAAGAAACCAGAGCAGGCTTTGGTGAAGGTATTTATGAAGTGGCCAAAGCCAATGACCGGGTCGTAGCGCTGACAGCCGATCTGGCAGGCTCACTGAAGTTGAACGCCTTCATGAAAGATTTTCCTGAACGCTTTATCCAATGCGGTATTGCGGAAGCCAACATGATAGGTATTGCCGCCGGTCTGACCATCGGTGGTAAAATTCCTTATACCACCACATTTGCCAATTTTTCAACATCGAGAGTCTATGATCAGATTCGTCAAAGTGTTGCCTATAGCGAAAAGAATGTGAAGATATGTGCTTCTCATGCCGGACTTACGCTCGGCGAAGACGGGGCAACTCACCAGGTACTCGAAGATATCGGTATGATGAAGATGTTACCTGGAATGACAGTGATTGTTCCTTGTGATTTTAATCAGACTAAAGCCGCCACCATCGCTATCGCTGATTATAAAGGACCGGTTTATCTTCGTTTCGGCAGACCGAAGTGGCCTAATTTTACGCCTGAAAACGAACCCTTCGTAGTGGGAAAGGCACAACAGATCAACGAAGGAACTGATGTCAGTATCTTCGCCTGTGGTCATATGGTATGGGAAGCTATGAAAGCGGTTGAGCAATTGGAAAGTGAAGGAATCAGTTGCGATCTGCTTAATATTCATACGATCAAGCCGCTTGATGTGGAAGCTGTGGTGAAATCCATTTCAAAAACTAAATGTATTGTAACCGCTGAAGAGCATCAGAAAAACGGTGGATTAGGTGACAGTATCGCTCATGTGGCCGGAGAATTTTGCCCTTGCCCGCAAGAATTTGTTGCTGTCAATGACACCTTCGGTGAAAGCGGTAAACCTGCAGATCTCTTGGTTAAATATGGCTTAACAGCGGGGCATATTATTGCAGCAGTTCGTAAGGCAATAGCTAGAAAATAAGGGTTTAACCTTGAAAATTACACTATTGGCATCAGATTAGATTTTTGCCTGAGTTCAGGCTTTATATTTACAATATTGATAATTACGCGAAGTTGACAGATTGTGTAATTATTTTTTTTTATGTATGAAAAGAACTATCCTGATATTCATTTTTGCAATCTGTTCCCTTATGGTGAACGGAGAGTTCGCGAATGCGGGTGTGCCAGGTATGAATGTGGCGAATATTCAACAGGAGAAAGTTGAACGGTATATCAGAAATGTGTATGAGAATATCGATTTCAATAAAGTAACTAAACTGTCTTTTCAGGCTTTTCATGCCGGTTACTATGGTTACCTGAATCTGATTGAAGCGGGTAAATTGAATTCCTCTTCTTTGCTTACCATTTGCGACTTTACGCTTTCAAGTAATAGAAAAAGGATGTGGGTTATGGATGTGCAACACGGTAAGGTTCTTTTCAATGCACTGGTTGCTCACGGTATGGGTACCGGAGACGAATATGCTACTGCTTTTTCAAATATGCCTGATTCGCATCAGTCTAGTTTGGGTTTTTATATCACTGGTGAAACCTATGAAGGGAATAACGGTTATTCGTTGAAGTTACAAGGTGTGGATGGGAGTTTTAATTCTAATGCTTATGACAGAGCCATTGTGATACATGGTGCAGCTTATGTATGTGAATCGTTTGCCTGTGCAAATAAACGCATAGGCCGAAGTTATGGTTGCCCGGCGCTGCCAGCAGACATTGCACCCAAGGTCATCGATAAAATAAAGGATGGCAATTGTCTCTTCATTTATTCTAGTTCAGACAATTATCTGATTTCTTCGTATTGGCTTCGAAATAAGGTGAAGCAATTGCCTTTTGGTACTGATGAAATGGAATTACTAACCTCAACCGCTTCAAATAGCTCAGGTGTAAAAGGATTCAATTCATATGCAACAAATAAAGAAGTTCCCCGAACTCTGCATGACAGAAATAAAGAAGGAACGTTGATCGATAACGGATGCGGTCAGCAGATTGTCAGGAATGATAAACAAACTGCTGATATCAAGAAAGAAAGCGGCCCTGAGCAAGCTGGCTCCAGGATTATTTCTTCCATCATGGTGATAAATGAAAATCGTGGCGGGATGAGTGACACGCTCATTGTGCGATAAGCCTTGAGATATTATCATTTCTTACTTTATCTTTGGGCGCTTGGAGCCTTTCATTTTTATTTTTTATCTGATTTTGTCGTGTAGTTTATTATACTACGCGAATGCGCAAAAAGGCACAGGGTTGCCTGTATTGTGGATTCTATTTCTTTTTGTCATGAAAGTCGCTGCAGGTTGTATCAGTCTCTATGTCCACTGTCATGAATACATCACAAATGATGTCCTTTTTTATCATGAACAATCCCAGATCAGTCTGCAAGTATTTCACACAAAGCCAGTTTCATTCCTCAAAGACTGGCTATTCAATTGGGGTGATTTTTCTAACCATTATAATTTTCTCGCCAAAGAGAACATGGGATATTGGACAGATCTCGGCGTACAGATTCATTTGAAATATATGATATTAGCGGATCTGTTAAGTCAGGGCAGTCTTTATACGAATATCATCTTTTTTAACATCATCTATTTCATCGGTTTGCTTCAATTATATAAGGTTTTTTACAGATGGCAACCACAGAAAAAATGGCTGTTTATTTTTTCTATATTTTTTATCCCTTCGGTTGTTTTCTGGTGCAGTGGAATTCACAAGGATGGCTGGGTTTTATCCTTTATAGGGCTGTCATGCTTTTATACGATGCGTTATATGGATACAAAAAAATGGCGATATATCGTTGCGTTGTGTTTCTCATTATTACTGCTATTCGTATCAAGGTATTTTGTGTTTCTATGTTTTTTTCCATTGTTTCTCTGTTGGTTATTATTTTCGACGTTTCCGAAACGAAGCATGCTGTTTACAGCCTTCTACATACTAGCACTTCTGCTGTTTTTTACACTTGGTAAGTTTACACCTTTAGAGCCGATGGAAATTATCGTAGCCAAGCAGCAGGCATTCTTTTCATTATGGGGTTATTCCGATATGCAGACTCCCAATCTTGAAAATACATTCACATCTTTTGTCATCAACTTGCCAACTGCCTGTAATCATATCTTTTTACGGCCTTATCTGAGTGCGCAAAATCCTCTAAAATATCAGCTGGCAGCGTTGGATACCTTGTTTGTATTTGGACTGATCATCCTTCTTCTACTTTTTATCAAACGAAAGAATTTGCAGGAGTTATTTTATCTGATGATCATTTTTTTTGCTGTCAGTATGTATCTTTTTATCGGATATACCATCCCGAATTGCGGGGCCTTGGTGCGATATAAAAGCGAATTCACTGCCTTGTTGATTCCGGCCTTGGTAGCATTAAGCGAAGTGCCTTTTCTGAAACGTTTTTATGTGGCTCAGCCTTTTGGCCAACCCTGATGTAATTAGGGCTTGCTGAAAAAGTCAGAAGTACATCAGGTACGAACCGGCAAAATGAAGCTGTATTGATCATACTGCGAGTTGCAGCCGGTGAAGTAGATGGTGTGCTTCTGGCTAACTAAATGATCGATGGGTTTAAAAAGCTGAGAACTACGATTTTCTCGACTGTTGTCTAAAACGCCATGCATCTCTGCGTGCACTTTTACTCTGAAAATATTGCTTATTCTTAGATTGAATGATTTTCAGCAAGCCCTAATTAAAGCCAATCAAATTAGCTTCGTACAAATAAATGACTAATTGGCTTTGAATAACCCATACTTTAAGATGCAATAGATGGCTCTGAATCCGTCTTTCCAGCCTATTTTCTTGCCTTCCTCGTAGGTGCGGCCATAATATGAGATGCCCACTTCATAAATACGGATACGCTTGATTCGTGACAGCTTAGCGGTAATTTCAGGTTCGAACCCGAAACGGTTTTCAGTCAAATGAATGGATTGTATGATTTCCCTGCGCATCATCTTGTAACAGGTCTCCATATCGGTCAGATTGAGATTGGTAAACATATTCGACAATCGGGTCAGGAACTGATTTCCGATACTATGCCAGTAAAACAGGATACGATGCGGTTTTCCTCCCATAAAGCGTGATCCGTAAACCACATCGGCTACGCCCATGATCAGAGGTTTCAATAGGATATTGTATTCTTCCGGATCATATTCCAAATCTGCATCCTGTATGATGATCCAGTCGCCGGTGGCTTTGTGTATGCCTGTTCGAATCGCAGCTCCTTTACCCTGATTTTCATCATGTTTATAATAGGTGACAACCATCTGAGGATTCTTAGATTGATAGGCTTTGATGGCTTCTTCGGTATTGTCCTTCGAACAATCATTCACAATGATGATTTCTTTTTCTATACCATTCAACAAGTCCACTTTCTGCACCTTGTCAAGGATATGATGGATGGTAGGTCCCTCATTGTAAGCCGGAATAACAATACTTAACTTCATATTTTGAAGTTGCAAGTTAGGGCAAATGTGTAAATAAATGCAGTATGCCAACTATTTTCCTTCGGTGTCTGAACTGTACATCGACGATGAGCATCATGAATCGAAACCAGGATTCCGATGCTTCATCAAGAATGGATTCTATTCCTTTACTTTGTAAAAAAACTCTATGAGCGAATTAGTAAATGAATTCAACGAATACAGGACCAAAATGAATGAGGTCATTTTATCAAAACAAAACAAAGTGATAGGAAGATTATTCAATCTCGATACCAATACCTATATGGAAGGTGCCTTGGATGTGAAGACTAAGGAAATGTTAGGTCTGGTAGCCTCTATGGTCCTTCGTTGCGATGATTGCATCAAGTATCATGTTGGCAAATGTTATGAGTTGAATGTAACGACAGACGAACTGTATGAAATATTTTCGGTTGCCAATATCGTAGGGGGTACCATCGTAATCCCTCATACCCGACGGGCAGCAGAGTACTGGGAGGAATTGATCAAGGGCGATAATTGATGTGAATTGTCTCGCTTGAATTTCGCTAAGCGTTCAACTGCCTAGACTATATCAATATCGAAATTCACCAGATCCACAAACTGATTCAAGCGGGTCATGATATCCTGGTTATTGATTTCTTTCAATCGTTGTGTACCGAATTTCTCTACCACGAAACTCGCCATGGCGGAACCGATAATGATGGCCGTCTTCATATTTTCAAACGAAAGGTCTTTCGTATGTGCCAGATGACCGATAAAACCACCTGCGAAGGTATCGCCGGCTCCTGTCGGGTCAAACACATCTTCAAGAGGAAGGGCCGGGGCAAAAAACACATGCTTGCCATGGAATAACAAGGCACCATGTTCACCTTTCTTAATGATGACATATTTAGGTCCCATGGTCATGATCTTCTGCGCCGCTTTCACTAATGAATATTCACCGCTCAACTGACGGGCTTCACCATCATTCACCATCAACAGGTCCACCAGGGTGAGGGTTTCTTTCAAATCGTCCATGGCGATATCCATCCAGAAATTCATGGTATCCATGATAATCAGTTTCGGACGCACTTTCAATTGATTGATGATTTGTCGTTGCAGAGAAGGCATCAGATTGCCCAGCATCAGGAACTCACAATTCTGGTACGAATCAGGCATCTTAGGATCGAATTTGGCCAATACATTCAAGTCTGTCACCAAGGTATCGCGCGTATTCATATCCATATGATACTTGCCACTCCAGAAAAATGATTTCTCATCCTTCACCACTTCAACACCGTCAAATTCGACACCTTTATTTTGGAGGGCATCAATTTCGTCCTGCGGAAAGTCACCACCAATGATAGAAATCTGTTTGATAGGTTGTGTAAAATGCGAAGCACTCCAGGCAGCATACGTTGCCGAACCGCCTATGATCTTATCTGTTTTCCCGAAAGGTGTTTCAATAGCATCAAACGCCATGGTACCTGCAATCACTAACGACATAGAATTTTTTATTTAGGTCGCAAAAGTATCTCTCAGACTGCTAGGGTTCAAACTTATTACGCACTATTAACACACATTTGTTTCACATTGTCTGCTGTGGTGTAGTCATTCACGGAGGCAAGCGAATGGTACTTAGTGTACGGCAAATTTCCCAACCTTAACAGCTCTGTTGCCGGATAATAAGGAATATAAATACATGCCATTGACGGCCGTAAACGAAATCTTATTCAATCCATTGATCAAGGTAGTGTCTTTGATAACTTGCCCGTAGAGGTTAAATATTCGTAATCTGTTTACGTTGCCATTGTTGCTAATTGTCAACCATTGACCGCCATAGACCACGTCATTCGGGTCCGAGACATTGAAATCGCTGGTGCCATTCGGAACCGAGGTCACTGTCAACGATTTCGAAAACAGATCATATTTGCCGCAGGTGTTTTTAGCTTTCAAGGTGACGGTATAATTACCTATGGCCGTATAGCTGTGAATAGGACTTGTAGATGTGTTGATAGCCGAGCCGTCACCGAAATTCCATTCATATTGTGTACTTCGCAACGATTGGTTGGTAAATGAAAATTGGTTTTGGATATTGCCTGACGAGTATTTTGCCCTTGGCAGCGAACCATATTGTTGCCAGTTCTCCACACTATCAAGGACCGTATTGCTGCCTATCGTTTGCAGGTTAGTCGCATCGGCCGCCAATACACCGCTTGGAATATAAGCGGAGCCTACCGTTGATTTGTGATAGATGGTTGAGTAAAAAGTACAAGCCACCAGATACGTGCCGCTCATGGTTGGATGCGATTCATCGGCATTATACAATTCAATCAGCGGATACGTAGCTCTGACCTTTTTCCAGGCCACACCTGCCGGAGCACATGTCGCATTATTATTCATCGCCATTTCAAGATAGCTTTCACGCAAACGTTGCTGCATACCATCATAGGTGCAAATAGGAGGGTAAGCAGCACAATTAGACGCATCGCCGTTCTTACGGCCCCAGGTCATATAAAAAATGGTCTCAGCACATGGATTAGATACATGCACAAGACTGTCAAGTTTCTTGGCATACGGATACGTATCAACCGCTACCTGCGACGGATCAAAACTAGGTTCCTGACTTTGTGCCTGCAGCACCACATAGTCCCAGCCACCTAGTTGTATTTTAGCCAGGGTAGTGGGATCCGTTGTCTGTCCATTGAATGTCATTCCGCCGGGTGTGTTACTGTCAATGTCCAGCGTATCGCCTAACGACAAAGCCAGATTCTTCACCGTGGTAGGCAAATCATTCACTGCCGTATAACTGTTGCCGATAAACAGGATTTTCCTTTTTTCTGCTCTCAAAATCAGACTAGCAAAAGCCACAAGAAGGAAGGTGAGGAGGAGCTTTATTTTGAACATGTTGTTTTTATTGAAGGAGATGAATTAATTTAGGCGCGAAATTAACGATAATATCGAAGAATGTACTGCCAATCCGCAGACGCAGATTACCCGAAAAAAGTTAGTAACATGAGTAAATACCGGCATTTGTTTTTTGATCTTGATCATACCCTTTGGGATTTTGAAAAGAATTCCATCGCTACGATGCGCATCTTGTATGATGAAGTGGGCCTGATGGACAAAGGTGTTGCCGAATTCGACCACTTCAATGTCGTCTATCACGAAATCAATGACCGCCTGTGGGATCGCTTTCGCAGAGGCATTCTCAGTCGCGAGGATCTTCGTTGGAAACGGATGTTTCAAACCCTCGTCCATTATCGGATACCTGATGAAAAGCTGGCCAAGGTGATGAGCGAGCGCTATCTTGAAATTCTTCCGACCCAGACCCATATATTCCCGCATTGCATCGAGGTGATGGAATATTGCGCCGGAAAAAATTATGCCATGCATCTCATCACCAATGGCTTCGAACTCACACAAAAACAGAAACTCAAAAACGCCCTCCTCGACACGTATTTCGATAAGATCATCACCTCCGAACAGGCCATGAGTATGAAGCCGCAGAAAGAGATTTTTGAATTTGCACTTCGTGAAACTGGCGCCTCTGTCGAGCAAAGCCTCATGATTGGCGATGCCCTGGATATTGATGTATTGGGAGCACAGTCTGTTGGTATGGATCAGGTGTATTTCAACCCCAAACAGATAGCCCATGAAGGCAACCCCACCTTCGAAATTGAAAGTTTACACGAAATGTATAACATCGTATAAGATTAGAATATGGAAATCATAAAGACCCCGCTCAACGATTGCTTTATTATAAAACCGACCTTGTTTGAAGATGCGAGGGGGTATTTTTTCGAAAGTTTCAATCGTCAGAAATTCAATCAGCTGACCGGTATGGATATCGACTTCGTACAGGACAATCAGGCCAAATCGAACTATGGTATCCTTCGTGGTTTACATTTCCAGAAGGGCGAACATGCACAGGCCAAGTTGGTGAGTGTGATCAAAGGAAAGGTCATCGATGTGGCGGTCGATATGCGCCCCGAATCCTCGACCTATCTGCAACATGTGGCACTCGAACTCTCTGAACAGAATCATCTGCAACTGTTCGTACCCCGTGGTTTCGCCCATGGCTATTCGGTATTGGAAGACAATACCATTTTCTTTTACAAGTGTGATAACTATTACAACAAGGCGTCCGAAGGCGGTGTCATCTACAACGATCCCACCCTTAATATCGATTGGCAGCTTGATCCGGCTGCTATGATATTGTCAGAGAAGGATGTCTTGTTACCGCGAGTTTAAGTAAAATGAGTTGATTTGTGTACTTCATTTGATTCCCGGCTTGATGTCCACACAAACCTTCGTTCAAGAATTGTGTATGTCAAATTAAGTATTACACGAAAATTTCATTATCCGGCATTAACCTTAACTGACTTCCTTCATTCTGAATAAGCACAATGTTAAACTGAATCTGTTCAATTCTTACCCCAATCACGGACTGAATTTTAATCACAATGCTGGCCGACATCTTCATTATTTCTTTATGACTTTTCGACTTAAAGTCCCATTTTTTGTTACAAATTGTAGGAAATAGATTCCAGTAGGATACTGAGCCAATTCAATCAGTAATGATTTGCTTTCTTTAGTCTTGCTAAACAGTAATGCACCTTGACTATTATATATTTTCACAACCCCCGATTCAGTACTTTCAAGTATTAATTCGTTGGTGGTTGGATTCGGATAAACAAAAACTTCATCAAGTTCCTTATAAGCTGCCAAGGCTTGTGGTTGATAAGAACCTGTAAAGCCATCCCATACAAGTTGACAAGCAAAACTTATGTAGGCTAAGGTATCACTTTGATTTTTAATACACTCTGTTGTCAATGTACCGTCATTTGGATTGAATTTTAGTACACCAAAATTATTTAAATTGGGGTTTTTACTTTGTTGACTTAAAAAGTAATACATACTATCTCCTGGGTTGTAGGCATAATTCCCTGCTATATGATAAAAATCAAGGTTTGAATCCAAATCATATATTACAGCAGACGTATTATTGATGGCATCATACGTAAATAATTTACTGGTAGTCAAGCCCAAATTATTGCCAAAGGAACTATATAACTTATTTCCACGCTTCATAAACCCGTGATTTTCCATATAAGAATTTGAAAAGGTGATACCTTGAGTCATCGACGTTGATAAATTCCAATACCCTAAATAATTTTGTTCAACGCTAACAAAATTACAACTATCCACCTCATACAAGGGATTCTGTGCCCATGTTCCTGATGCTCCATAATAATAATTTAAACTCAAGGTCGATGGATTAAATGAAACAATATTATCGTTATTGGAAGTAGAACTGCTTACATCCTTTCCGCCAAAATAGAGTCTTCCATTTTTACCTTCACAAAAGGCGGCTGTACTTAAAACATTTAAATTTGAATCAGCTAATTCAATATCTAATTGTGATGTATTCGTATTTACCGAATAAATTTCATTCAAGATCCCATTGGGTTTTATTTCTTGCAGGGCGCCATACATTTTGCCATTCTTGGCAAGCACAAGCTCCAAACTTATATGTTGCATACTATCTGTAAATTCAAAGAGGGATCTCGCTTGATTCGTCTGCTGATTAAATTCAAACAATACACCTCGATTCCATCCGCCTCCATAATCACAAATCCCATAGAAATAACCATTTGCGCCTTTACATAATTTACCCGCATTACCACCACCCCGAATAGCTGCTCCATAAAACATTTCATAGCGTAATGAATCATTGACTGTGTTGATACTAAAACATTTACTATAATCTCCTTCATCATTAATTCCATATATCCTGCCATTGCTGTGCTGTGTGAGTTGCTGAAATATATTTCCAAGATTAGAAAAAGGACCTGCATATATCACATGATAATGTTTACTACTTGTATCAAAGGAAAATAACACTGGATTTTGATCATTAAAGGAGGTCTGTAAACAACTTGAATAGATTTTTCCATTGTTGGCGATGGTGATTTTCCCTCCGGGCCATTTCCCTGCAACTGAATCGAAGACTAAGACATTACTCAATAAATTTGAATCAGGTCTGTATTTAAATAATATTCCATTGCCAGAGGCTCCACCTCCCAATAAGAAACAACCATATAGTGAATTCCCACTTCCTTTAGTTAATCCTCCCATAGGGGCCGCTCCAATTGTACTGCTTGGATTTGCATTAAAATCTCTTTTCTTAAGGATGGTGTTTTGAATAAAATTATATTCAATCAACGTACCTCCGCCACTTAAGCCACCGCTACTGGTCATAGCATAACAAACTGAGTTATTGTATGGTGTCAGTGATTCAGTAAATTTATTTCCTTGAATAGGCGTCAGTTCTTGCTTGATTTGAAATGAATTGGTATTGATAGAATAATTATAAATTACGCCGGCATTACTGGCACCACCCATTTCGCAATTACCGAAAATTTCACCAGGAGCTAACTCAACTAATGAATACTTTTTTCCATTCACTTCATTCGACGAAAAATGATGCAGTACAGTATAGGCTTTGCTCTGTGGATCAAAACTAAATAATACACCAAGATTTGAATTTCCACCATAAAATGTGGTGCCATAAAATTTTCCATTAGAGGCATACAGCATTCCGTTTTCAGGTTTGGATCCATCGCCATTTTGGAAGGCATATTCTTTTTTATAAAGTTTAGTGGTTGGATTGTATGAATAAATACCACCATCGGCGCTGTTTATCAGGTCTCCGCAAACTCCATATAACAATCCATTACTAGCTTGTGTTAACTTCGGATTTTTTAGATCATTCGCATCCACAAAATTAAAATCATACACCACCTTAATATTGCTGCCTGAAGAATCAACTTTCAAAATGGTATTGGAATAAGAGCCATTAATTGAATTTAGGGCATAGAACTGTGATTGAGCATGAAAATAAATGAGGCAAATAGTCAGGGATAAAATGTATTTCATATAAAATTTTAATGACACAATATAAGTATGTTTCCCGGTTTTGTGTCCACAAACC
>CAIQUX010000292.1 GCA_903875055.1 uncultured Bacteroidota bacterium | reverse complement strand
CCGCATCCTTTACGATCGTGTCATTGGCCTTTCTGTCGGTTGGACTCACAGGCGGGTAAAAGTATGTATTTCGTATGATGACCTTACTTTTATTCGTAGGAGCCACATAGCTGATCGGATAAGATGCAAACGATTGTTGCATGAATGACTTGGCAGCGATATTCACCGAAGGCAATGATTGTGTATTGATAGCCGAAGAAGAGATGAATTCTTTAGCATTCAGATTAGTTGTGACTGCATGCGGAGTGCCATCCAGATTATTGATAAATACATCCTGTGTCGCTGACAATTCATTGGCTTGATTGGCTACGAAATGACGGTAAGGCATTGAACTGTAATTCTTCAGAATAGAAGTCGGCTCTATTGAAAAAGCCACATCTTTCATGACTGTATCAGTTTCGGTGCGCTTGACAGCCATCTTCACATAATCGAGATTCCAGACATCATCATTGATATTCAGCGAAGCGATATTGACGAAGCGGAATTGAAACGTGCTATGCAAAAATTGTGCATCCATCACGGGTAATATCACGATCCTGAAACCCTGTAAGGGTGTTCCTCTTACCTGCCACATACGTACCCAATGATTCAAGTCGTTTTTAAAATAAAGAAAGAGACTGTCTCCCGATTCAGGTGCGAAACCTAATCCCTGAGGCTGATAAAAGAAACTAAGATAGATGCTGTCGAGATTCGTGTACGATGAAAGGTCGATAGGTACCGAGGTCAGACTGTCGGCCAGTCCGGTATTATATGGTTGTTCGAAATAAGGGCGACCATATTGGTTCAATCCGTCGAGCGTAGCCACACCTCGAGTCACCGGGGTGGCGCTCATGGTATTATTGATATACGCTTTATTATCTTCCCAAAGCGAGGCATCAGGGTAAGGACCCTCGTACGAAAAGTCGTCGATGAAAGGGAGACTGGCACGTTGCTTTTTAGACTTGAACGGTTTCAGATCGGGATTGTCATACACGGGATTATGTGTCAACGGTACCACCATTTCCTGCGCACCGGCTTGCATGACAAAAAGTACGATGAGAAAAAAGGCTGACGTTATGTTTGATAGTTGTTTCAATTAATTGAATTCGTTTGAAATGTTATTATCATTTTTTTTAGCAGGTGTCGGCTTGGCATCTGTTTTCGGCTTGGGCTTAGGTTTGGGTTTGTCTTTATCCGGGTTGGTAACGTCAGAAGTGTTTCTTTTCTTATCAGGGGCCTTCAGATTATTTTTTGCCTGTTTGGTTTCTACATTAGGCACCGTATGCACATCCATACCGGGAATCTTTTTTCGTTTCAGACTATCAGGCACTTCTTTTTTCGGTTGACCTGCCGGTTCATTAAGGGTTGGTGTATTAAGGTCGGTACTGTCATCATAACCCATCAGTTTCTTGGAACCAGGTTGATTTTGTTTGATCAGTTCCTCAGAAGGACTTTGCATGATACGGATATCGATGATATCACCTTGCGGAATTGAATTTCTGAAATCAAGTTCATTCAAGGCTTCGGGTTGCTGCATATAAATGATAGCCGTATTGCTGTCGGCAACAGGTCCTTCCCAGATCACATTCGAAGTCAGAGAAAGTGAGTCGAGCAGTAACTTGGCATCAGCCCATGTCATGCCGATCAGATTCGGAACCGGTTGTTCGCCAGAGAGCCCTTCACCGATTACAAGATTTATTTTTGTGCCGAAAGGGATCAGGGTACCCGGAGCTATCTGTTTGCCATTGACCCATTGTTCGAGCACAGCACCAGCCGCTACATCGGGACGGTAACTGGTATCGCCCATTTCAAGATAATAACTATGCATGGTGAGCAAGGCATTTCGGAACGACATATTCACCAGATTCGGCATCTCGATTGATGGTGGTATTTTTTTATTGATGGTCAGGAAGATGGTTCGTCCTATTTTTACAGAGGTGCCGGCTTCAGGTTCCTGAAACAAAACCTCCAGAGGATCACTGTCATTCTTGTAAGTCGAATCGATATTGATACGAAAACCCATCTTCTCAAGTTCCTGCACGGCCTGACTCATATTCTTTCCCATCAGAGCCGGCACTGTGGTCTGTTTCCCATGATTAGTCAGCCAGTTCAGCGAATTGAAAAACAGATAAAGCAAACCCAAGGTGATGAGGGTGATGAAGATTACATTAAAAAGAAAGGATTGTTTAAACACTATGATTTTTATGACGGGTAAAAATAAGGTATTTGCGCACGTAAAAAACGGTATTTACAAAATTTTTAACCCCTGTTCTTCGACAATGTTTCTTCAATGAGACTGCCGTAAAAAGCAGGCAGCGTCATTCCTGCAGCGCGCACCTGTTGCGGTACGATACTGTTTTCACTCTGGCCCGGAATGGTATTGATCTCAAGAAAAAACAACTTGCCTGCGTTTTCTTCTAGTATGAAATCGACACGGCAAATGCCTTTGCAATTCAGAAGGTCGTAGATATTTCGGGCGGTGTCAGCTATCAAGGTTGCGATGGCAGGTTCCACGTCGGCAGGGGTCACTTCATGACTTACACCGGGTGTATACTTGGCTTCATAATCAAAAAATTCTTTGGAGCTGATGATTTCAGTCAACGGTAAAGCCGTCAACATACCATTGGCACGATAGACACCGATACTGAATTCACGACCTTTGACAAACTCTTCTATCATGGCTTGCGGTTCCATGGCATAGACTGCATCGAGTGCCGGTTGTAATTCTTCTTTTGTTTTTACTTTGGTGGTAGCCAGACTTGAACCTCCTTCGGCTGGTTTCACAAATACAGGCAAGCTGATTTGTTGCATGATCTCATCGACACTCAGCGGGCGCGATTGAACTACATGAAGTGATTTTGATACATGCACCAGAGCGCTTTGAGCCACTACCCGATTGCAATAGATCTTATTGAAGGTGAGGCCCGATACGATAGCGCCGCAGGAGGTGAAGGGAATATCGAGCATTTCGAGATACCCCTGCAACTTGCCGTCTTCGCCCGGAGTGCCATGTACGGCAATGAATACCGCGTCGAACGTTATTTTCTTTCCTTCTATGGTCAATGAAAAATCCTTGCGGTCGACTTCGATATCTTGTCCGTCGGTGGTGGTATGTTTCCAATGATGCTTATCGAGGATGATCTTATAGACATTGTATTTTTCGCTGTCTATATTGTTTTCGATGGTCACGGCTGTTTGGATGGAGATCACATATTCGCCTGAATATCCTCCGGCTACGAGGGCAATATTTTTTTTCATGTATAAAAAGAATGGGGCAAAGCTACAGAAAAGCAGCACGAATTAAAAGCGTGGAATTCTCAGAGACTATATTCCTGTCGGTATTGAGTAAGAGACCAAGGTATATTCCAAATGCCGCAGTAGTTAAAATAAGTATCAGTTTCGCAATGGCTGCAGAATAATGCCGATCAGCTATTTTTCAAATGAGATATTGACTGGCACTGTAAAGAACTTTATATCAACAGAATCAAGAACCTGTATCAATATTCATTGTTCGTATTCCTCTGAAACATAGAACTGTCATAGAATTTAGGTTCATATCGGCTCGAAACAAGGTGTTTGAGTAGGTTGTGTCAGTAGTCACGAGGTCAATAAATGTTTATAATATTTCGTTATGTTGGTTTAGTACAATAACTTTGAAACCATGTCAAGTGAAAAAGTATTAATAACGGGTGCTGATGGGTTTATCGGCAGTCATTTGGTCGAAGAATTGGTTAAATCGGGTAAGTCTGTCAAGGCATTTGTATATTATAATTCATTCAATAGCTGGGGTTGGATTGATACGTTGGATAAGGAAATTGTCAATGAAATTGAAATTTTTGCCGGTGATATCCGTGACCCGAACGGGGTGCGCACAGCTGTGAAAGATACATCGATGGTGTATCATCTTGCCGCTCTCATCGCCATTCCTTTCAGCTATCACTCACCTGACAGCTATATCGATACCAATGTCAAGGGTACGCTCAATGTGATGCAGGCCTGCAAGGATTATGGTACCGAACGCGTATTAGTGACCTCCACCTCCGAAGTATACGGCACTGCACAGTATGTACCTATCGATGAGAAACATCCGCGTCAGCCTCAGTCACCTTACTCGGCTTCCAAAATAGGAGCCGATTGTATAGCCGAATCGTTCTACCGGAGTTTTGAAACGCCTGTCACTATCGTAAGACCTTTCAATACATTCGGTCCGCGACAATCGGCCCGGGCCATCATACCAACCATCATTTCTCAATTGTTGAATCAAACCGAAACCCTGAAACTGGGTGATGTTTATCCGACAAGAGATTTGTTATATGTGAAGGATACGGTGCAGGCCTTTATGGCAATCGCTGATACTAATACCCTCATCGGCGAGGATTGCAATATCGCTACCAACTCTGAAATAAGCATCGGTGATTTGGCTGAGAAACTGATAAACCTCCTTTCGCCAGGCACACAGATTGTGCAGGAAAACGAACGGATGCGACCTGAGAAAAGTGAGGTCTACCGTTTATGGGGCACAGCCGACAAACTGAAACAACATACGGGATGGAGACCGAAACATACCTTTGATGAAGCACTGGCTATTACAGTCGAATGGTTCCGGAATCCGGCTAACTTATCAAAGTATAAGTCTAATATCTATAACGTATAAGCATGAAGGTTTCAATCAGCGGTATAGACGGTTTCATAGGTTCAGCATTGAGGAGGGCTCTTGCGAAGAGCGATGGATTTGAGATCATTGATCAGCCTTTGTTCAGACATTCATTGGAAGATGCAGAATTATTGAAACGCGAAGCCGCTGATTGCGATGTGATCGTACATCTGGCCGCGAAGACTTTTGTGCCTGATTCCTTTACCAACCCATACTTGTTTTATAAGAATAATATCGATACGACCTTGTCGGTATTGGAACTTTGCCGTGTCAGGAATATCAAACTGATTTATCTGAGTTCATATGTATATGGCAAACCACACTATTTTCCCATCGATGAAATGCATCCGGTGGCAGATTTCAATCCTTATGCCCATTCAAAAATAATCGGGGAGCAACTTTGTGCAGGCTATGCCAACTATTTCAAAGTCAATTATAGTATCGTGCGTCCGTTCAATATATATGGCAAAAATCAACCGGCTCATTTTCTGGTCTCGAAGATTTTGAACATGGCAAAGCAAGGACAAATTCGACTCGAAGACCCCAGACCGAAACGCGATTATGTACACGTGGATGATGTGGCTGATGCAATCATCCGTATCATGCAGCAAGGTGAATTTAATGGAGAAGTGTTTAATGTATGCAGTGGCAAATCGGTGTCCATACAGGAAATCGTGGAGGCCGCCACAAATACGCAATCACATGATGTGAAGGTGAGCTATTCCAACATACAGCGACCGAATGAAATCCTGGATACCATAGGCGATTACAGTAAGGCGTTCAACGCATTTCAATGGACACCGACACATGATTTGATAAAGGATATACTCAACAATGAAACAGACTACTAATGGAACGATTACAACATACCATCACAAAAGAGACCAAGATCATTAAGGCGTTCAGTCTTATGGACCAATACAGGACCAAGGTTCTTTTCATCATAGAAAACAATAAATTTTACGGTCTTATCAGCGCAGGCGATATCCAACGGGCCATCATCAAAAATACCGATCTGAACCTGCCGGTCAGTAATATCTTGCGAAAAGAAAAGTATATCGTTTGTAAGGATACAGACCCTATCGAGCATGTGAAGGAACTGATGTTTGAGAAACGCTTGGAATGTATGCCAGTGGTGAACAAAAATAAAGAACTGATTAGGGTCTATAGCTGGGATGATCTGTTTACCACCATCAAACGTAAGAAAAATACCAAGTTCAGAAACATTCCTCTCTTTGTCATGGCAGGCGGTTATGGTTCCAGACTCAAACCTATCACAAACGTTTTACCTAAGCCTTTGATACCGCTCAACGAGAAACCGTTTATTGTAGATATCATCGATGGATTCGGGCATTATGGCATGAAGGATATTTATATTTCCCTCAACTATAAGAGAGAACTGATCGAGTTTGTGTTGAATACCGAACTTTCAAAACAGTATCAGGTTACGTATATCCATGAGAAGACACCTTTGGGTACTGCTGGAAGTTTATCCTTGCTGAAGGATAAATTCAAGTCTACCTTTATATTGACAAACTGTGACATCCTGGTCGATGTCGATTTTAACAGCATTTATGAGTATCATAGAAACAACAAGAATATGGTGACCATGGTGGCATCGTTGAAGAATATCAATATCCCCTACGGCACCATCATTACCAAAGATGACGGCGAACTGGTTGAACTCAAAGAGAAGCCCGAGATTGTCTTGAAGATCAATACCGGTGTCTATATATTGGAACCTGTGGTGTTTGATTATATCCAGAATAATAAATTCATCCACATTACTACTGTGATAGAAAGGATGAAAGAAGACGGGTATAAGGTCGGTGTCTATACCGTGAGTGAAGGCTCATGGATCGATATCGGAGAGTGGCCAAAGTACCTGAAAAACCTAAACGACAAATAGATGAGTAAAGGCAAGGTTTGTCTGGTAATCGTGAATTTGGGAAAAGGTGGTGCTGAAACCGTACTGGCTGACTTGGCCAACCGATTGGCGATGAATAATGAAGTGCATATCTGTGTATTTGATGATTTGTTGAAACAACACCTTGATCCACGTTGTACGATACATGTCCTGCTGAACTTCAGGATTCCTTCCTTTCTCCGTTTGATGTTGATCCCTTTTATTTCACTTAAACTATTTCGTTATCTGAAGGCTCATCAGATTACCAATATCATTTCTTTTCTTGAAAGAGGCAACTATGTAAGTTGTTTCCTGAAATTTTTCACATCAAGGCTGAATCATATTGTGACTGTCAACACAGCCTTAAGTCAGTGGTATAAGAAAGGAACCTTGTCTGGTATGGCCGGCAGAAGTCTGGTGAAATTATTTTATCCCAAAGCCGATTCGGTAGTATGTTGTTCTGAGTATATTGCTGCAGAGATGATGAACAGCTTCGGGGTTGACGGCCATAAAATCAGTACCGTGTATAATGGCATTGATCTGGCTAAGATCGATAAACTTAAAGAAGGGAAGACAGACATAGACAGCAATGTGTATACATTCATACATGTCGGTTCATTTTATGAAGGGAAGAATCATCTGATGTTGCTGGAAGGATTCAGTAAGTTTTTAGCGACATCAAGAAAAGCGAATCTGGTTCTCATTGGAAGAGGGTATATGCGGGAGAAAATATTGACCCTGATCAGCGAAGACGAATTATTGAGCAGGCATGTCATTACACCAGATAATGTCGAAAATCAATATGCATATATGTTTCAGTCGAATTGCTTCGTATTGAGCTCTGATTTTGAGGGTTTGCCAACTGTCATCATGGAGGCCTTTGCTTGTGGTTTGAATATTATTAGCACCGACTGTATCAGTGGTCCTCGTGAATTGTTAACCGAGACATTGGAGATTGGAAAGAGATTGAGTGCTGAAATAGAAATCGGAAAGTATGGGATCTTATATCCGGTAAACAATGCTGCGCTACTTTGTAAATCACTATGCTTGATGTTTGATGATCGGGTGTTAGCTGAAAAGCAAAAGCAACATATCAGTAAAATAAAAGGTGATTTTGATATCAATCGTATGGCAGATTCCTATGCAAGCTTACTTAGATTTAATACGTCAGAATGATGCATCCTGTCTTTGTTGATTGTTGGAGATGGCTCACTGAAACCTTATTGTGAATTTACTAAAGAGACCGATTTAAGAAGTTTTATAAGTACATCGGTCTGTCCTTCTCTCGAGTATTTGCTGATAGCCATTTCATTGAAACTATCTTTATCCAAAGGGTTTAGCTTGTATCTATTATAAAATAGGTCAAGATGCTCAGTGAATTCCGTCTTGTTATGACAAATAACCCCTTGACCGGTTTCACGTAATGTGTTTTCAACGATGTCGCCATCCGTTGGATAGACGATAACATTCTTTCGCAGCGCGATATATTCATACAATTTGCTGCCAGGGATACCTTTCAGATTATTATGTGAACAGATCAACAACAGATGCGATCGGCTTTGTATCCTGATGGCTTGCTGTTTCGGTACCCGTTCGGTGAACTTGAAATATGGCTCATAGCCTTTGATGGATTGTGTTATCCTATTCATGATAGCTTGTTCATTTCCTATTCCAACAAAATAGACTTGCATTCGACATTCCTTTTTTGAATCAATAAACGACTTGATGCCATCAAGAAATAATTCAATCGGTTGTGTTGGGTAAATTGATCCGACATAGGTGATGGTGAACAGATCGAATAGTTCTTGAGTAGAGGCATAATTTTCCGGCATATAGCCATTGGTAAGCACATTCCCGGGTTTGCCGGTGAAACGACTTATTTTTTCTACATAATGGTCTGATACTGAAATGAAACTTGTGCAAGTTGAAAGCCACCTTTTTTCATAATAACGATTGAAGATATTCAGCAGTTTTTTAAATGCGGATGTGTGATAGACTTCACTGGTGCTCCAGTCATCCCTGTAATCGGCAATCCACTGGATCGGTTTGAACCTGAACAAATGAAAGGCAATTCCAAAGAGTTCGTACGGGGAAGCCGAAACGACCATCTTGTCGATATCTTGCTCTTGTTCGAGCAGGGTTCGGGCATAAGTGTAAAAGGATGAAAACACTGACCGTTTGACAAAGATCAGATTGGTCAAGTTGGAAAGAAAAGCGATGATAAGGTAAAGGAAATAGAATCTGGTGCCATCGAGTTTAATAAAGGCCTTGTCTTTCAGACTGCTTTTATAGGGCAGGTAATGAACTTCGTAATCTTCGTGTTTCTCTATACGTACGTTGTCACCTGATGATTGGAAAGCCGCGGTGGTGGAATTAGTCACAGGCAAATCCCAGTTGCGGGTGATGATGATAGGATAGTAATTTCCTTTTTGCAAATAACGGGCCCATGAAAATATACGTTCAGACGGCGTCATATTGCAAGGCGGAAAATAATACGATAGGATTAGAACCTTTTCTTTTTTAGTCATTGGAAGAGGGAATCGTTGTATTGAATAGATTTTCCGTCATCAGGAATTTCCAATTTTTATCGTCACCATGAGCGCTATTTCCTTGCATTGACATCTTAGGTGAAATGAAGCCCGCTGAAATAAGTTTGTTTTTACTTTCAATAATTTTCTCGTTGATGTTTTTGTTTTCCATCCAGCTTTTTTGTGGTGGTTCATAGCCGATCTTATCTTTTCGCCAGGCAATTTCTTTGGGAAGTAAATTTTCAAACGTACTGCGCATGATCCATTTAGTCCATCCTTCTTTTATCTTGAAGTTGGAAGGAAGTGTAAAAAGGAAATCGACTAGTTCATGTGAAAGAAAAGGAAGACGCACTTCACGGCTATGTGCCATGCTGTTGCGATCGGCATACCGGAGAAGCTCCTGCAGCCCTTTGCAATAGGTACTGTGATAAAGACTTTCGTTTAATGATTCAAAATGATATGAATTTGAAAAACTTTGTTTGAAATAAGCATTGAAAAATTCGTCGTTTAAGAAAGGGGATTTCAAATGGTTGTATTTCTCAAATGTCTTTCTGAGAAACGCTGTGTCGATGGGTATGTTATTTTTTAGCCGGTTTTTCCATCCACTGACGACCGATGGATTGATATCGCTCCCGGTATGCATATCATGATAAGCCTGTTGCTCTTTTTTATAAAAGGCAGGTTGATGGCGTTTCAATTCTTTAAAGTAATGAGGATAATATGTGTGGTATCCTGCCAATATCTCATCGGCTCCTTGACCGTCTAGTAATACCGTCACATTATTTTCTTTGGCCATCTGCATCACTCTGTACTGAACATAAATACTGGCGCTTCCGAAGGGCTCTTCCTGATGATAGGTAAGTTTTTCAATATCCCTGATCATCTCGTTGTCAGAAGGAGTCACAAAATGAGCTTCTGCATTAATTTTAGCCAGCACGTAATCCATATATTGACGTTCATCTTTCTTGAAGCCCGGAAAGACGGCGCTGAACGTTTTTTGTTTCTGCTTCGTGTCTTTGATCAGTTCATCGATCACACATACCACTAGGCTGCTGTCGAGTCCGCCGCTCAGGCTGCTTCCGACCGGCACATCGCTTCGGAGCCTGCGTTTTACAGAGGTATAAAAAAGTTCAGAGAATTTTTCTTGGGCTTTGATTTCACTGATCGATGTGTCGGTTTGTTTCCAGTCGATATCGTAATATTTCTGAAGGCTGATTTCGAAAGTGTCCAGTTTCAGTTTCAGGAAATGAGAATGTGGAAGTCGGGTGCAGTTTGTATAGAATGTCTCACTCAGGTCGGTCGGGTTGTCGAGAAAACCGTAAGCCAGATAGTTGAAAAGCATTTTATGATTCACTTCTTTTGGGAGACCTGCTGCCCAAAGGCATTTCATTTCACTTCCGAATAAAAAGTGTTTTCCTTTTTCATAGCTATAGAAAAACGGTTTTTCGCCGAAACGGTCTCGTGCACAAAGGATGATATTTTCCTTGGCATCATATAACACAAAAGAAAACATACCGTCGAGGTGTTTCAGGCAGTCTTCCTTGTGGCGATCATACAAGGCCATGAGTACTTCTGTGTCGCTTTGGGTTTTGAACGTGTAACCTTGTTTCAGTAATATGTCGCGCAATTCGATGTAATTATAAATTTCGCCATTGAAAACGATCGAATACCGTCCCAGATAATGCATGGGCTGATCGGCTTCATGACTCAGGTCTATGATGGAAAGGCGTCTATGGCCTATGCCAACTTGCCCATTGGCAGCTATCCAGTGGCCTTCTCCGTCAGGTCCGCGATGGCTGATCGAATCGGTCATGCTTTTCAGCGACTGAATCGTGATTTGCGCACTGTCTTTTGAAATAATACCGGCTATGCCACACATAGAAATGCTCTACTGATTAGAATGGCCAAAGGTAATAAGACCACTGTTGTTTTAAATATGTTTTTTAATAATGGCTGTGATTTCGGCTGCCGCCAGACCATCTCCATAAATTGGCCCGAGATGCTCTCCCGGTTTCTGATGAATAGCAGTTTTTATCTGTGTTAAATCGTCAAAGGCCAAGGTATTCCAGCCGTTTTGAAGTGTTTCGGTCCATTCGGTCTCACTTCGTAAGGTGATACATTTTTTGCCCAGAATATAAGCTTCCTTCTGAATTCCTCCACTATCGGTAATTACACATTCGCTGAATTTCTGGTATGAAATACTTTCGACATATCCTGTTGGCGGTACAAATAAAATGTTGTTGAACTCTTTAATATCAATGCCGTATTGCAATAGCCGGGCTACTGTGCGTGGATGGATAGAAAAAATAACCTTTTTGTCGAGATTATTCAGCGTCTGTAGGATATGAATTAGCCGGCTGTTTTCGTCGGTATTATAAGGTCGGTGTATCGTCACGAAATAATAAGGGTATTCGACAGGCCTTTTGGATTTCGGCTCCATTAGTTTGACCATATCGCACATCACATCGCCACATTTGAAGATACGGTTGTGCGTGATTCCCTCTTTTTTCAGGTTATCAATAGCCTGATCGGTAGGACAAAAAAGCAAATAGGCAAATTCATCGGCTACGATACGGTTGATCTCTTCAGGCATATCGCGGTTGAAACTGCGAAGTCCGGCTTCGATATGAATCTGTGGAATGTGCATCTTGGCAGCTACCAATGTGCCTGCCAATGTAGAATTGGTATCGCCATAAACCAGCAAGGCATCCGGTTTCTCCTTCATGCAAACGGCTTCGATTTCCTTCATCATGATGCCTGTTTGCTCACCTTGCGGCTTACTTCCACCGATATCAAACAGGAAATCGGGGGGCGGCATATTGAGTTCGTTAAAGAAAACAGCACTCATATTCTCATCATAATGTTGTCCGGTATGGATGGTCAAGGCTTCAAAATACTTTTGCAGTTCAAGTTGCATGGGGGCATGTTTGATAAACTGAGGGCGGGCTCCAACAATAGATATTATTTTTTTCATATATACATGGCGCTCATGGTGTTAAATGACAGAATCCCGATGCAGCGTAAATAACATTTTTTTGCAAAGATATTCTTTTCATTCTTTTTTCTATCATCCGAAACTATTACCTTCGCAGCCGAATTCAAGAAACAGCATGATAGCACGTCTTCATATGTCAATAAAATCAATACTCTTAGCCACATTACTGATGGTAATGGGCAGCCAATTTGCTTCGGCTCAGGAGCCTCTTGCCGAGGCGATGCCTTCTGGCCACAGCACAGAAACTAAGGATGAAGGTAAATTAGACATCAAGGGAGAGATCTTCGGGCATATCAGCGATTCATACGACTGGCATCTTTTCAATATCGGTGAAGGTCACGAGGCCATACAGGTTTCCGTTCCGTTACCTGTCATATTATATAATACCACACACGGGTTCACCGTCTTCTTATCCAATAATTTCCATCACGGTCATGAACCTTATAATGGATATGAACTGTATGTTCAAAATGGCAAACAAAAAATTCGTTCCCAAGACCAATCCTCGTTTTATGATATCAGCATCACGAAGAATGTGTTATGTATGTTTATCTCGATCTTCATTCTTTGGTTCCTGATGACCGGTGTGGCTAAGAAATACAAGAAAAACGGAATTCATGTAGCACCTACAGGCATGCAGAATGCGATCGAGCCTATCATCGGTTTCATTCAGGATACAGTGGCTAAACCTTTTCTGGGTAAGCAATACGCACGTTTCATGCCTTTGCTCTTGACGTTATTCTTTTTCATCTGGACCAACAATATGTTGGGATTACTGCCTTTCGGATTCAACCTGACAGGAAATATAGCTGTAACCTTATTATTGGCGCTTGTATTCTTTGTCGTGATGTTGTTTAATTCCAATAAGTATTTCTGGGGTCATATCTTTAATCCTCCCGGCGTACCTGGATGGGTGAAAGTGATTCTGGTGCCAATCGAGATATTGAGTAATCTGGTGATCAAGCCTGCAGCCTTGGCCATACGTCTTTTCGCCAACATCTTTGCAGGTCATACGATCATTATCAGCATCGTTCTGTTGATTTTTATCTTTTCAGGTCTGAGCAAAATAGCCGGTATCGTATTTATTCCGGTTTCAGTCGGATTCACGGTCTTCATGTTTTTCCTTGAATTGCTGGTAGCAGCCATTCAAGCATTCATCTTTACAAACTTAACCGCAGTATTTATTGGTCAGGCTATCGAAGAGCATCATCATGATGACGCTCACGGCAATGATCATCATTAATTCGTTATTAAAAACCAATATATAGTATGTCAGTATTAACAATTTTATTAGAAGGTATCGCATCAGCAGGTGGTGCAATCGGCGCAGGTATAGCAGCTCTTGGAGCTGGTGTTGGCGTGGGTCAGATCGGTAAAGGTGCATTGGAATCAATCGCACGTCAACCTGAAGTTTCAGGTGATATCCGTTCTAACATGATCCTTGCTGCGGCCCTTGTTGAGGGTGTTGCACTGTTCGGTGTAATCGCAGGTATCCTTGCTATCGTAATGTAATCATTGCGTAGCTAAAGAAAATAAACTACACGCAACGCAAAGGGCAGCGCGTGTAGTTTTCTAAAATTTCATCCTTCGACTTCGCTCAGGATGACAAAAAGAAAAATCATCACCAGGTTCATCGCAACCGATGTGATTAAACAAATAAAATAGAAAAAATGGATTTATTAATTCCTGCCTTCGGGCTCTTTTTCTGGACGGCGCTGGCCTTTTTGATCGTCCTGTTTTTATTGAAAAAATTTGCCTGGAAACCTATTCTTTCTGCCTTGGATGAAAGAGAAAAGGGGATTGCAGACAGTCTGTCAAGTGCAGAAAAAGTACGTGCAGAAATGAGTATGATGAAAAGCGAGCACGAATCCCTGTTGAATCAGGCTCGTGAAGAACGTACCTTGTTGCTGAAGGAAGCCAAGGAAACCCGTGATAAGATTGTCAATGAAGCCAAGGATGCTGCGAAAGAAGAAGCCAACAAGATCATGATGGAAGCCCGTCAGCAAATTGAATTTCAGAAGAACGCCGCCATCATCGATGTGAAAAATCAGATCGGTACGCTGGTTATTGAAGTGGCCGAGAAAGTGTTGCGCAAGGAATTGGCGAATAAGGACGAGCAGAATAATTATATCAAAAAATTAGCTGAGGAAATCAGATTAAACTAGAATACTATGCAAAACCCTCGTTTAGCCGTACGTTATGCCAAGTCGTTGATGGATATTGCCATTGAACAAGGCAAGCTGGACACGATGTATCAGGATATGCAGGGCATTCATGCAATGTGCGAAAGCAGTAGTGAACTGGTTTCTATGCTGAAGAGTCCGATTGTGAATGCCGATCTAAAGAATAAAACATTGAAGGCCTTGCTTGAAACCCGTGTGGATGGTGTGACCATGAGTTTTATCCGCCTAGTCATCAATAAGGGGCGTGAATTTTTTCTCCCTGAAATTGTTACTTCGTTTGTGACGCTTTATAAGAAACACAACAATATCAATGAAGTGGTTTTGACTACAGCCGGTCCTATGGATGAGGAAATGAAAGCGGCGATAGTGGCTAAAATACAACAGCAGTTCCAGGGTATGACTATTGACCTGACTACAGTTGTCAATGAAAAACTGATTGGAGGCTTCCTTCTGGAAACCAATAATACCCTTTTCGATGCGAGCATACTTCGTGACTTGAATGATATTAAAAAACAATTTTTGAAAAACGAATACGTGCCGGGTCTCAAGTAATGAGGTCACTGAGAGGAAACATAATTCTCAGCATACGTTTTCGGTATACAACACAAATAACAATTAAATTTAGAAAACATGGTAAATATAAAACCGGATGAAATTTCAGCAATCCTTCGCCAGCAGTTAGGCAACTTCAATTCCGCTGCCGAGCTTGAGGAGACAGGAACCGTGCTCCAGGTCGGAGACGGTATCGCCCGTATCTATGGCTTAAACGGTGTTCGCTCTGGTGAACTTGTTGAGTTTGAAACAGGCGTTCGTGCTATCGCCCTGAACCTTGAAGAAGATAATGTGGGTGTGGTAATGATGGGTGACAGTGCAGGTATCAAAGAAGGAAACAAAGTACGCCGTACAGGTCGTATCGCTTCGATCAAAGTCGGAGAAGGAATGGTTGGACGTGTCATCAACACCTTGGGTGAACCGATTGACGGTAAAGGCCCTTTGAGTGGTGAACTGTATGAAATGCCTATCGAGCGTAAAGCCCCGGGTGTTATCTTCCGTGAGCCTGTAAAGGAACCACTTCAGACAGGTATCAAATCGATTGATGCGATGATTCCTATAGGACGTGGTCAACGTGAGTTGGTCATCGGTGACCGTCAGACTGGTAAATCAGCCATCTGTATCGATACCATCATCAACCAAAAAGAATTCCATAAAGCAGGTAAGCCTGTATATTGTATCTATGTGGCCATCGGTCAAAAAGCTTCTACGATTGCTCAGGTAATGAAAACATTACAAGACAATGGCGCGATGGAATATACCATCATTGTGGCTGCTTCTGCTGCCGATCCGGCTCCTTTGCAGTTCTACGCACCATTTGCCGGTGCTGCCATCGGTGAATTCTTCCGTGATACCGGTCGTCCTGCTCTGATCGTATTCGATGATCTGAGTAAGCAAGCGGTCGCTTATCGTGAGGTGTCCTTGTTGCTTCGTCGCCCTCCGGGACGTGAAGCTTATCCTGGTGACGTATTCTATCTGCACAGTCGTTTATTGGAGCGTGCAGCGAAGGTGATCTCCAAAGATGATATCGCCCGTCGTATGAATGATTTGCCTGATTCAATCAAGCATCTTGTAAAAGGTGGTGGTTCACTGACCGCTCTTCCTATCATTGAAACACAAGCCGGTGACGTATCCGCTTATATCCCTACAAACGTAATCTCTATCACTGACGGACAGATATTCCTCGAGTCTAACTTGTTCAATGCCGGTATCCGTCCTGCGATCAATGTAGGTATCTCGGTAAGTCGTGTGGGTGGTAGTGCACAGATTAAATCCATGAAGAAAGTGGCTGGTACACTGAAACTGGATCAGGCACTATACCGGGAAATGGAGGCCTTCTCTAAATTCGGTGGTGATCTGGATGCGGCTACAAAATCTATCCTTGACAAAGGTGCCCGTAATGTGGAAATTTTGAAGCAAGGACAATTCCAACCTTATGCGGTTGAGAAACAAGTGGCCATCGTTTACCTTGGTACCAATGGTTTATTGAATAATGTACCGGTTAAAAACATGAAGCATTTTGAAGACGCCTTCCTGTTGGAAATGGAAAACAAAATGCCAGACTTGTTGAAAGAACTGAAGAAAGGAAACCTTCCTGAAGACGGCATCAACAAGATGGTGGAAATGGCACAAAGCCTGATCCCTCAATTCAGTAAATAGGCTCTTAGATTAATACTTTAGAATCCCATACTGCAAAGTGTGGGATTTTTTTTTATTCAGGTTGAAAAACTGAATTATCTGGGCTGAAATTGCTTCAGCACCTGTCTGACATTGTCCATGTCATCATCGCTAAAATCAAGATGGGTGACCAGTCGAATCTGATGTTTCCCGAAGGGAGATGTTTTTAAACCAAGTCTCATCCATTGGTCGACAATGTCATTCGCCAGAAACATCGGATCAAGGCTTATGATGACAATATTTGTTTCTATCGGAAGGATGTCTGTCACCATACTGAGTTCTGAAAACATCTTGCCCAATTCTTTAGCCCGTCGATGATCTTCCGAAAGCCTGTCGATATGATGATCCAAGGCGTAGATTCCGGCTGCTGCAATATAGCCGCTTTGTCGCCATCCACCACCAAAGCGTTTACGAATACGTCGAGCCTGATGGATGAATGTTTTATTCCCTAATAATACTGTCCCCATCGGGGCACCCAAGCCTTTGGATAAACAGATGGTGATCGAATCAAACAAGGCACCATGGTCAAGGGGTGATTCTTTGGTTTCAACCAAGGCGTTGAATAGTCGGGCCCCATCAAGATGCAACAGCATGCCATGATCGGTACACAGTTGTCTGATTCGTTTGATTTCTTCTATCGGATAAATCGAGCCACCGCCTTTGTTCACCGTATTTTCCAAACTCACCAATTTCGAAACTGGATAATGCACATTATCAGGTTTGATGACATCTTCGATTTGAGAAGATGATAGTCTGCCCCTGTCTCCATGGAGCAAATTCACCGATGCATGTGCGTTAGCCATGATACCGCCACCTTCATATAAATAGATATGAGAAAGGGCATCGCAGATCACTTCATCGCCGGCTTTTACATGCGCTGTAATCGCAATCTGATTGGCCATGGTACCCGAAAGGCATAACAAGGCATTCTCATAACCAAACATGGCGGCGCATTTTCGTTCGAGTGTCTTGGTGGTTTCGTCTTCTTCAAACACATCATCACCCACATGAGCATTCATCATGGCATCAAGCATGGCAGGAGTGGGCTTGGTAAACGTGTCGGAGCGTAATTCGAGATTGTACATGAAGGTAAACTTACACAATGAATGATAAATTCTTCAATCAGCGTTCATATTTCCAGTTACGTTTCTTGCCTTCACTGATCCATTCGATGGCCTGGCTTAAGCGTTTGATTCGGGTAGGTTCGGTTTTTGCATCTGTGATCCAATCAACATATTCACGCCTACAAGATGGACTGAAAGCTTTAAAGGCTTTGTGGGCGTCGCTGTTTTTTTTAAGTTCCTTTACAAAATAATCAGGCATCTCAGGTTCAGGTTTGGCGAATACGGTCTTCTTGATTTTTATTCCATCATCATTCAATTTCATGGCTTCCTTGATATAACTAATGATTTTTTTATCGGAAGGCAGGTCTTTGAGCGAGGTCAATTTGCCGAAATGCCCCATGGCGGTCTCGCTTTGTGCCACAGCCAATAAGGTTTGGTCTTTCAAAAGGGCGGCCTTCCAAAATCCGAAGACGCAATGCTTTTTAAAAGCGGCCATACTGCAAAGCATCTCGCCTTTATAATCGAAATGAGGGAACCCCCATTTGATGGTTTCTTCCACCTCGGGGCAGGTGGCATGCATGAGGGCACGCAGATGATTCAAAATCGGTTGAGCAAAGTCCTGCGATTTGAGGATATAGGCATCAATTCGTTTATCGGTTTTCATGATTTAAAGGTAGAAAAAATTTCAAATCGGACAATGAATAGAGGCTTTGCTGCCTTCTGTTTTACATGATTCCTGACAAAAGTTCAGTTTTTAGGAGGGTACCCCCACCCCCCAGGGTACCCCTCCCCACCCCAAAGCTGCCAATTTGTACCTCCGAGTTCAACTGAATAGCGTCTAAGCATAACGGACTAACCTTTACGCAGAACTGTCTCAGCTTTGATATTAACTGACAAGGGTGTGAACGCAGCTGGCTGAGTTCTTAGCACCGATACCCTGGATCAGCACTTAATTAGCATGGTTCTAATGTTCAAGAATCGACCTTGAATCCGATCCGGTTCAGTTCCGAGCCAAATTGATTTAGTTTCAGGGTAGGCGAGTTCAGGTAAAAACAGAGTCAGTTATGTTCAGAGCTGAAGATCTGGGTTTTAAATCAGTAATGTCGATTGTTTAGCAAACAGACCCATAGTAGGGTAATACTTTAGACGTGCATTTCTAATTTTATTAATTTTGACATCGTAAATTTTAAATTATGAAAAAGTACCTGCTACTCATAGTGTTATTTATCTCAGCAAAACTTGAGGCGCAAACCAATGTAGTTACGTATGCAGGAAATACAGGCAAGGAAACTTTTTATGATGTGATGGGAATTTCGAACGGTACATATTTAGTATGTGGTTATGCCGATAATCTAAACTGGATTAATGCCGGCGTTCCTAAAACACAAGTAAGCTTTACCGGAAGCAATACGGAGATGTTTGGTTTGTATAAAACGAGTAAAGGAATTATTGCAGTGGGCAGACAGACAGCCGATTCTACAAACTTGGCGATGGGTAATGCAATTCCTATCACCAATATCCCCTCTTGGGGTGTGACCACACCTTCCAATGAATCAGCGATTTTAGTGTATTATGTTGACGACAGCCTGACGAATTCGAACGACAACATATCGACTGATGTGCAGGATATCGTTGTTTAAAAAAATGAAGACATCATCCTATCGCCAAATCCTACACAAGAGGTACTGCACTTAGAATTTGAGAATCCAAACTGGCATACAGAAACCTGGCATTATGTTGTGTATAATCAGGCAGGACAAAAACTGCTATTGGGGAGATTGGAAAATAATGTGATTAGTTTACATGATCTAAGCAAGGGGCTTTACTATCTGGAATTATCTAATCCGGCGCATAGCTTCTTTAAGAAAGTTGTCAAAGAATAATGCTTCATCGTTGACATGCATGTGTATACGGGATTTGAACGCACACCGAACGATTGACATGAGATTGGGATAATTGCCGACAATCTAATGCCAATGTGATATGCAAAGCAGACCAAACTCTTTTGGAAGCATACAGTAGTAAAGGCCGATGGTTATTTTGTTTAGAACAAATGAAGCAGAGCGAGAGTGGGTCTATTGCAAAATTCCAATCGGTATAAGATGCACTTCAGATAAAAGGCTTAACTTCACATAGCTTGCAATTTTAGCACAATAAAAAATGAGCGGCTATGCAAAAGAATATTCTTCTGTTTTTCTTGCTGTTTAATTCCGCTGCGAATGCTCAATCGTATATCCCAACGATTGTCAACGGCAGGACTTGGGAAATAAATAAGCCGATGGGAATGGGTCAATATGTCACGTTTTTTATTAAGACAGTTTGTGATACGCAAATTAATTCATTGAATTATCTGAAAGTAATGCACTCATGGGACCATGGTTATTTTGTCAGAGAAGATACTATCACTCATCAAGTATTTGATTATGATAATGTATCGGGCGTTGAACATTTACTGATTGATTATGACATAAGTGTAGGCGCTACATTTAATGGAATGTTGGTTGATTCAATCAATTATGCTACGTATTATAATCAATTGAGAAAAGTAATTTATTTCCACGGGGCATCCCCACTGGTTAAATGGATTGAAGGAATTGGCTGTAATTTCAATGGGATAACCCCTACATTTTACGGATGGACTAATGTGGATAGTGTTTTTGACGGGGATAGTAATTGTTATCCATTACATATTGCTGAAATTGAATTCAACAATTTTGAAATTAATCAGACCGCTTCAATCATTTACATTGCCAATTTATTGAAAACTAATTACGTGCTTAAGATTTATAACACTGCCGGTCAGATGGTGGAACAAGTAAGTAGTAAGAATAATGTCACCTTGGATTTGTCGATGTTTCCAAGTCAGCTATTCATTATGGAAATTATTTGTGAGAAACGAAGGATAATCAGGAAAGTAGTAATCAATTAGGAATACGTAGCAAGTTAACACTGTATTTTACGTATTCTTTTCTTGCGAAAATAATCATGATGAAAATATCATCCTTCAGGATTTTTTATGACGAGTATCTTTGTAAAAAAATCATGCGAACTATCTTCTTTGTTCTTTGGCTTTTAGTACCGAGTGTAGTCTCCGCACAACTTTATGGGCCTTATAGTTATAGTTCGGGTGCAAACAGCTATAGCTTGAAATCGACCTTCACATCGATCTGGGGAGGGACAGCGGTTCAATGGCAAATCGATCTTCAAAATACCGGGTCAGTTCCGATCAATATGAATCATGCGGCCTTCTGGATGACTTCAACCATGTCGCCCGCCTTCAATAACTATGCAGGTCTTGGTGGTGTCAGCTGGCCCGATGCTCTTAATAGAAATATTGTTCAGGATACACCGGCCTCAATTTATCAGGATACTGTGATCATGCCTTCGGGTTCATGGGTGGTCAATAACCTCACACAAGGAAATACGTTTTCGATACTTTATACCTTCAATGTCTCTACTATCTCTGTATCAGAGCAAATGGCGATGGCGCAATCGCTGCAATTTTATGCGGCATCATGGCCGGTTCCTCCTCTGTTTATTCCCATAACCTTTACATTTACAGGCAATGGTGGTAATACCGTTACTGTGTATACAAGGAAATCGGGTAACGCAAGCTACAATGTCGATATGATGTCAAACGGAGCCGTGTTGCCGCTAAGGAACAATAGTCAGTATGAAGTCTATGCCGGTAATTTTTCGCAGGGAAACAACCTGTATACGTCCTTCTTTACGCTGGCATCGCCCATGACATTTTCAACTGGATTGAGCAGTAATATCACCCTGCCATTCAGTTCGACCACGATAGCGACTGCTACAGTGCCCATTTCGATTTCAGGTTTACCCGGTGGTGCGACCACGACCGTAACATTGACGGGCACCGCGTATCCATCACCGCATCAACTTGTGGTCGGTAACGGTATCCATCAGCTGAATCAACTGCCATTAGATACATATCAGGTGAGTATTGCCGAATATGTGAACGAAGCAACGAACAAGATTGCTACGCCATGTTATCAAGAGAGCTATGTTCTTACCAATTCACCCACTACATTGAACATACATTTTTCGCAATGCGATATACAGCCCTTCGGTGTGCCTGGCTGGCCTAAATATCTTGCGATGGGTACCGTTACTCAACCCGCTCCATCAATGGATGCCGGTTTGCATGCAACACCGCTTGATGCCATCTTCAAATATTCGGGGAATGATGGCGCAGGTGACAGAGGTCTATCGTATCTGACAAATTCGTATCTGCAAAACGCGACCATCGGCACTATTCAACAAGCCAGAAGACTTGAACATTATTATGATTCGGTATACAATCTTCCCGGATTCAAGGTGATGCCGGTGATGGTGCATTATACGGCGAATGGCAGTGGCGGCGGTACTGTCGGTGCCGCACCTGATATATTGGATACGGCCAATTTGCGTATTCATTATATCAATCTGATCAAAGAAACGCAGATCATGCTGTCGTATAAAGACAGCGCCCATCCATATCCGGGAACTTTTGTGATTGATCCCGATCTGTTAGGGGCTTTACAACAAGACAACAGTTCGCAAAATACATTCCCACCTTACAACTATAACAATCCGTCGAACTACAATGCCAATCTGCTCAAGAGTAAAGTGTATGTCAATCAGAAACTGGCTCAGGCCTTTGCCACTTGCGGATTGCCGACAACAGGCCTACCCGTGTTTGCCGATAGTCTGATAGGGTATTTTCAGTCCATCAATTTTTTGGTTCATCATGTAGGTCAAAACAGTGTATTGCTAGGCTGGCAGGAAAACCTCTGGGCAACAGGGAGCGCCAATTGGATTCATACATCCACAACAGGTGCGACGGCGGGTCAGCAAGTGGTGAATTTTCTGAAGGATTCATTGAAGGTTTTTACAGGAACCTATAAGCCAGATTTTTTTGTCATAGACCGTTATGAACGTGATTGCTTTTCGCCGGGTACATCCGGCTCGTATGCCTACAATGCCACCAAATGGCAAAAGACATTGGATTATGCAGGGTATATAGCCAAAGTTGTGAACCTGCCTTTGATGCTCTGGCAATTTCCGGGCGGGCATTTGGTTCATAAGGATTCTGTCATCAGCAGTTATGATCTGGGCAATCATGCTTCTGCCTGCGGTACATGGTTTATGGGTGAGCCATCCATCGGTAACAATCTTAGCAATATTAAACCGGCTGAGTTGAGCATCAGTATCCCTTCGGGCAATTATGGAGGCGCAGCAACCGTGCAGCAATTGTTGATGCAAGATGGAGGATACAACTGGGGGCAATCGAAATTGAAATCTGTGGCACAAGACCAAAATGTGTTTGCCATCTTATGGGGTGGTGGCAGTACGACAGGTGTTTATAATATCGGTACCAATGGATATGATGATGGCTGGCTGTCCAATAAACTGAGGTCGTATTACCTGCATTCCAAGGTATATAAGACCGATTCGATTTGCGGCAAAGATGATTCTACCATCAGTGTCAACGTTTTCATGGAAGGGTATTACACAGGTTCGGGATGGATGCAACCCGTATTGTCGAATCAGGGTGTAGGAGCTGCCAATACGGTGACTGATTCTGTAACGATAGAACTTCATACTGCCATATCGCCTTACTCTCTGGTAGCCTTTAAAAAGGTTTTGTTGCAAACGGATGGTAGTGCCATAGCCAGATTTTCATCTTCGCTCGTGGGGTCCTATTATCTGGTCATCAGGCATCGTACTTCAATACCGACCTGGAGTTCGGTGCCTGTTAGTTTGGGTCAGTGTTCTGTGAGTTATGATTTCACTTCGTCTTCGTCAAAAGCCTATGGCGATAATCTAAAAGAACTGGAACCGGGCGCCTGGGGCATGTATTCGGGCGAATTAGTAGCCGATGAAAATATAGACTTGCTGGATCTGTCAATACTTGAAAATGATGTGACTACGTTCATGTTTGGGTATAAGGCATCCGATTTAAACGGCGACGGCAATGTGGATCTATTAGATGTGCCGATGATGGAGCAGAATATCAGCCAGTTTGTTTTTTCTATTCATCCATGATCAGAAAAGACCTGAAGAATTTCATATCGATAAGTAAGTTTTGATGTGCAAATAGGGTGTTCATTTTAAAAGTGGATACCCTATTTGTATTAAATTGCATACATGTTTGCCATCGTCGATATTGAAACATGCGGGTCTAAATTTGCCTTTCAGAAAGGACGGATCATCGATATCTGTATCCTCGTGCATGATGGCATATCAGTGGTCGATAAGTTTTCAACCCTCATCAATCCCGAATGCCATATCTCCGGTTTCTTTACCAATATTTCGGGCATCACCAATGAAATGGTCAAAGACGCACCGAAGTTTCATGAAGTGGCAAAGGATATTTTGACTTACACCGAAGGAAAAATATTTGTGGCCCACAATTCGAGTTTCGATTACAATTTTATCAAGGATGAATTTTCTTCGTTGGGCTTCAGGTTTAAAAGGGATACATTGTGTACCGTCAAGCTCAGTCGTAAACTCATGCCGGGGAAACGTTCGTACAGTCTGGGTAATTTATGCGAATCAATCGGGATTGTCATTCACGACCGTCATCGTGCCGAAGGCGATGCCGTTGCTACGGCCAAGCTGCTTGATCTGTTACTGCAATTAAAAACCCAAAGCAAAGAGTATAAATCAAAAAGCGTGAGTCAGATCATGACGACAAGGCTAGAGAGTATTAAAAAATATGTCCTTGATAAGATTCCTGAAAGTTGTGGTGTGTATTATTTTCTGGATAAGGATGGGCGTATCATCTATATCGGTAAAAGTGTGAACATGTATAATCGTGCCCTGAGTCATTATAATTCCGATCTGAAAAAAAGTAAGGCGATGTTGAACGACTTGACCACTGTCGATTTTGTGGAAACAGGCAGTGAACTGATCTCCCTTTTGATGGAGTCTGACGAAATTAAAAAGCATAAGCCATTATACAACCGTCAGCGGAAGAAGGATGTGTTTACGCATGCGATCGATGTGTTTACAGATGAAAAGACTGTTGTCAATTTCAAGATAGTACCCTATGAAGAATCTGAAAAGTCGCTGTTGTCGTTTACAAACTATACCTCTGCACGCGAACGATTGGAGGCATGGATAGAAGCCAAGGAGCTATGTCTTCGGTACTGCGGATTGACATGCGATGAAAGCGTCTGTTTCAATCATCAGATCAAAAAGTGTAAAGGCATCTGTGCCGGACAGGAAGAACCTGACGAGTATAACTACCGCGCTTCGCAACTCATCAAAGAATTTTCGTATAACAAACCTAACTTTCTTATTCTTGAAAAAGGCAGGCACTTTCAGGAACGGGCCTTTGTATTTGTCAAAGATTATACCTATCATGGATATGGCTACCTCGATGAGAGTGCGCAAATCAATAGTCTGGATGATGTGTCATCATATATCGTATCCAAACAAACACATCCTGACGATAACGATATCGTAAGAAGCTGGATGAGATTAAAGAAAAGAGAAGTGATTTACCTGTAATCAGGTGAGTTGAATTATTTCAACAGATCACGTGCAATCACCAATTTCTGTATTTCGGATGTGCCTTCTCCGATGGTGCAAAGCTTGCTGTCGCGATAATATTTCTCAACGGGGAAATCTTTGGTATATCCATATCCGCCAAAGATCTGGACGGCATCAGTTGAAATCTCCACAGAAATCTCAGAGGCATAATATTTGGCCATGGCACTTTCTCTCGTCATCGGTTCGCCACGCATTAATTTATCAGCAGCATGATAGATCATCAATTCGGCTGTTTCGATTTTGGTGGCCATGTCGGCAAGTTTCCATTGGATAGCCTGGAAGTTGGATATCGGTTGGTCGAATTGCATACGTTCCTTTGAATATTTCACAGAAGCTTCAAAAGCGCCTTTGGCAATACCCAGGGCTAATGAGGCAATAGAGATTCTTCCTCCATCGAGTATGATCATGGCTTGCTTGAACCCTTCGCCTATTTCACCTAAACGTTGCGTGTCTGAAATCCTGCAGTTGTCAAAAACCAATTCACAGGTTTCTGAAGCGCGCATGCCTAATTTATTTTCTTTCTTGCCGGCACTGAAACCAGGTGTTCCTTTTTCAATGGCAAAGGCTGTGATATTGTTCTTTGATCGAGGTTCGCCTGTGCGGCAAAGCACCACCGCTACATCGCCGGTCTTGCCATGTGTGATCCAGTTCTTGGTGCCGTTGATAATCCATCCGTCGCCATCACGGGTAGCAACGCATTGCATGTTACCTGCATCCGAACCTGTGTTCGCCTCGGTCAATCCCCAGGCACCTATCCATTCACCGGTTGCCAGTTTCGGGATATATTTTTTCTTGATATCGGCACTGCCGAATTTGTAAATATGATTGGTACAAAGTGAATTAT
>CAIQUX010000291.1 GCA_903875055.1 uncultured Bacteroidota bacterium | reverse complement strand
CCAACGTGCCGTACTTGTCGGTTCCTTTGAATAACATGTGTTCGAGATAATGAGCCAGACCGGTGTGGTCTTTGGGGTCCGTTTTGCTGCCAGCTTTAGTGGCTATGATAGTTTGTAGTCTGGGCACTTCCTTGTTAACGGTCAGTATGACGCTAAGACCGTTTTTTAGAGTGTAGTAACGAGCTTTCATCGGATCGTTATTTACGAACTTGTATTCGTAACCTGCGCCCGTAGCTTTTGACCAGTTGAAATTCTGGGAGTGGGCCGGTATCAAACTGAATATACAGCAGATACAAAGGATGTATTTTTTCATATTTATTTTGTTTTTAAAAATTAAAAAAATCCACTTGCATAAGTGGATTTTGTATGAATAATAGTGTTGAAATTAATTATAAATCCCGTCTTTCAATTCCGGGTCTTTGGTGAGGATCAGATATTCATCAGCATCTTTAATCCGAAGGAATTTTTTATACTGATCATCATCCAATACTTCGCGTAATCGTTTGTCGCGCATCATATAGCAGGTTTTAAGTTCGTAGTTTTTTTCGAGGCTGCTCATGTTCTTATTGGTGATGACAACATCCACATCATTTGAAGATTCAGTGCATATTCCTTTGAAAACCGGACGTTGGATTTTGGCCAGATCAAGATCATCGCAAAGAACGTCAAGATTGGTATATCTCCTTTTTACAACGGTTGTTCTGTATTCATGCTCGTTGTCAGTCATTTTTATTTCATTCTCTTTTCTTGGCTTTTGTTTTTTTGTAACAGGAGCTGCCTGAGGCTCAGTTGCTGGTACAGACCCATCACCATAATATTTATCGTACTTCTCTCTTTTTTCATCGTATGGCCTATAGGCACCGTAGGTTGTATGGTAACCAGATTTTTCTTTTCTGGCACGGCGCTCGTGTCTGCTTTCATTCTCTTCGCCTTCATCATCGCCTACTTTCTTTTCGCCTCGGTATTTAGCGTCTTCCTCTTTTCGGCTTACTTTTACATCATATTCTGCTTCGATAGGTTTTTTTTCGACCTCATTTTTATCATTACCTGTAAAAAATCCTTTCACATCAAATTCAGGCTGAGGCTCACTGTTTTGATAATATTTGACTTTCTTTTCTTTTTTTGATTGTGCATTCACATTGGAAATACTTCCTATGAGTATAAAAGCCAGCGTGAACGTAATAAATTGCTTTGTCATCGTTACTGTTTAGATTTGAATTCGAAAAAATAGTGTGTAAAAAGATTTTTTAACGGGTAAATATACTACAATGTTATAAAAATACACCAGGCTTTTAAAAAATAATAATTTTCATACGGTAAGATTTGTATGCGGTCCCAATAATGAAAAGTCAATGGCAAAAGCAGGTTAATGGATTCTTAAACAGTAATTTACAGGACTGACATATTTTTTTTATTTTAGTATGAAATATAATTGTAATTTTCAGATGATTGTTTTATAATTGTACTTTCTTTGTATAACAAAAAATTAAAAGTACATTTGCTCGTACATAAAAAGATAATAACTAATATGAACAGATTATTTGGATTCAATGGATTTTTGCTACTTGGCTTGATTGCAGTCTTAACTTCATGCGGAGGGAAAAAATCAAGTAATTTGGTGTCGTCCAAAACCGGATGGAATTTTAATGATTCAAGGATGGGTGGTTTTGATGTACCTCGTTACGAAGGCCAGTATATCGGCCCTGGATTGGCTTTTATTGAAGGAGGTCGTTTTACCATGGGGCAAACAGAAGAGGATTTGACGTATGAGAACAATAATACTCCAAAGACTGTTTCTGTATCTTCCTTCTTTATGGATGAAACGGAAGTCGCCAATATCCATTATCGTGAGTTTATGCATTGGTTGTCACGAACATATGGTTCAGATTATCCTGAATTGGTCACCAAAGCGTTGCCTGATACACAATGTTGGAGAAAAGCGCTTCAGTTTAATGAGCCGATGGTAGAATTTTATTTCAGACATGCAGCGTATAATAATTACCCTGTAGTTGGTGTTACTTGGGATCAAGCTAACCAATATTGTAAATGGAGAACTGATCGTGTAAACGAATTAATTCTTATTCAGCGAGGATACCTTAAGAAGAATCCATTTCAAGTTTCTGAGGATAACTTCAATACACGCACTTATGTTGCCGGACAATATGAAGGTTTAGCAGGTATCAAGAAAAAAGATATTGACCCTACAGGGACAAAAAAACGTAACATTCGTTATGAGGATGGTATCTTGACTGCAGACTATCGTTTGCCAACAGAAGCAGAATGGGAATACGCAGCTTTAGCATATAAAGGGAGAAACCCTGAACCAGATAGTAAGCGTCGTCGTGGCGAGGAGGTTGTAACAGACCGTCAAGTTTATCCTTGGGGTGATAATCTTTCAACAAGAGAAGGCATGCGAAACGCTTACCAAGGTATGCAATTAGCAAACTTTAAACGTGGATTAGGTGATCAAATGGGTGTAGCTGGTGGATTGAATGACAATGCTGACAGACCTAGTGAGATTTATTCTTATAAGCCAAATGCATTTGGCCTTTATAACATGGCAGGAAATGTAAGTGAGTGGGTTATGGATGTATATCGGCCAAATACACCTCAGGATGCAGAAGATTTTAATCCGTATCGTGGAAACGTATTTGAGGAATATAAAACATTGGATGATAATACCTTGGATGAGAAGGATAGCTTAGGCAGACTTCCGAAGAGAGAAGTGTCAACAGAGGCATTGGCTGAAAAACACATTAGTTACAGGAATGCTAATGTGATCAGTTATCTTGATGGGGATTCTATTAGTAACGCAACTTATGATTATGCTAAAACTACATTGATTAGTGACAATGCACATGTCATCAAAGGAGGAAGTTGGAATGACCGTGCATATTGGTTAAGCCCTGGAACCCGTCGTTTTATGCAATCCAATCATACAAGTTCAACCGTAGGTTTCCGTTGTTGTATGGATAGATTGGGTAGCCCATCATTAAAAGGCCCAGCAGGGAATCAGTTTTACGGATCAAAAAAGAAAGCAAGGTAATTATTTGATTGGTTTTACATTAGACCCCTACTTAAGAATCGAATAGAATCAATTGTTTGATTTATTTTGATTCTTATTTGACTCTTAAATTTCTGTAAAGGCTTGATTTAAGGATATTTTATTGAAGATTCACACACTTAATATTTGTGATATTTTGTTCAGTGAATTTGGATATTTAGTTCTTTTTCGATAATCTCATTAATAAATAAACAGCTGTCGCAATACGGATTTGAGAATAAACTGCATTACGACTGTTTTCATAGAATGGTTTTATTCGAAGATTCTGATAGGTCCATTTAAAGAATAGTTCAACATGCCACCGCTGTTTACAAGACTCAAATAGTGATTGCTTCAATCTAAAAGTTATTGACAATTAATTCATAGTTGATGCTAGTCAGTTTATCGTTGAACTTCATCAGTTGAATTTCATTCGTGTAGTTTATTTTGGTCTTATAACCTGTAAACAGAATAGTTTGATCCCAAATTATTCTGGTTGACCTGTCTGTTTCAGCAGAGTATTGTCTCTTGTAGAATATATTGTTTTATACTTTTTGAATTCAAATAGCTGAATCAGAATGTATTTTATAAATGCTCTCAAAGTCAACATATTCTTTATCAATCTCATAGTATGAACCGGATTTAATGTGTAGATGATATAAGGCGCGCGCATCATGCACTCTGCCCATTGTAATGTAAAGCCATGCTGTAATGTTCTCTTGTAAATCAATTAGGGTATGTGCTTTAACAGCTCCTTTAACCTTCTTGAATGTGACCCATGGAAATAAGGTAAGACACAGGTCAATGGTGATACAATCAAATACATATAGTGTGGCATTAAACTCTTTGTTAAATTCTTTTTTGCCCACATACAGCTTTCCGGCAAGAAGAATTAAATAATGGGCGTAATCGCTGTAAAGCTTTCAAGCCGTTTTATTATTCCAATAAGCCAGCGTCGATTTTTAATCTCGCATTGGTAAAGTGTAGATTCATACGCCTCCAAATGGTTTCAATATCGCGCAAACTCTCCCTGTAGGTCAACTGGGCAATTACCATTCAAACATATTGATCCCAACAGTTAAATCCTTCGAATCGATAATTTCCATTGTAATTCTCAACAACTTTATCAAATTGATACGGAGGTATATAAGCGATAATCTGAGCTAACAAAATTCGACCTTTATTCATTGCTTTGAAAGATATGAAATTTCAAATCTAAAAATTTATTTTCCCCCTGTAATACCCTATTGTAAGTACTTTCAGACGATGAGATTATCTCTATCTTGGACAGTACTAATACTATAATTGTAAATTCTTATGGGTGATTTGAAAATATGAAATTAGAGACATTATTCTCTACTTGAAATGTATCTATCAAATCGACATTTCCATCTCCATTTATATCGCTGTTCTGGTATCCATTAGCGAAATTTGTCACATCATTACCAAGGATATTCATATCTAACAAATCTATATTGTTATCACCATTCAAATCTCCTGAAAACAGGCCCCATTTACCGGTGTCAACCAGAATCATATTACTACCATAGGCTTTGTTTGCATTGGTTGTGAAATCATAACTCCCAATTGTAGCGGATACAGGTGTTGCACTCCAAGTTTCTAATGAATTTCTATGTTTAATCACGATATAATAGTTGCCAGTCAGGCTGGGTATACTTACAACAGCTGTGCCGTTTGTATTCAGAGCAACTCGTTTGGAAACCACTATAGAATATGGAGAGCTTGATTGGCGCAATAAAACATCTATTGAGTCTGTTAGATTTAGGTTTGAGCCTATTCCTTGATTATTTAGAACTGCTGCCATTAGCCCTCCGCTTAAATAATATCCTTGAATGTAAACCTTGACGTTCAGAGACCCAGTGCATGAAATAATTTGTATACTTGATAACGAAGTTCTTGTGCAGCCATTCGCATCAGTACCTGTTACCGTGTAAACGGTATTTGAAGTAGGGGTAGCGCTTACCACCGATCCGCTTGTTGGTGATAGGGATGTTGTCGGATTATAGGTGTATGTTAAGGTGCTGCTGGAACTAGCTGTTAAAGTTACAGGGGTGCTACCTGTTGGACAATAATTGTTAGAACTGGCAGTAAGTGTGACGTTGGAAATAGCAGATTTTATTATAGTCAAAGGTGTGGAAGTAGCTGTGCTCGTGCCACAAGTAACTGAACAATAATAAGTGATATTGGAAAAAATCTTTGGGGTTGTATAACTATTATTTGTTGCTCCAGGTATAGCGACTCCATTTTTATACCATTGATAGGCATAATTACTTAGAAGACATTTATTTTGTAAGGAGAGTAAGACATTGGTACTGTCACATAATAATGAAATATTTGATTCAGTATTGCCTGGTGATGGTACAGGGTTACTACATAAAACCGGAGGGACAAGATTAATCAGATAATCTTCTGTTTCCCCAAAACCGTATGAAAGACAGGAGGTGATATTACTGCCCGATAAACCCTCAGCTGCTGTAACGCGTAATCTGGTTTGACCAGGCAAGGCTGTACAGGGTATAGCAATATTTCCATAAATGGTTCGTGGAGATAGAGCGGCAGCGGCTTCAATAAATACCTGTTCACCTATATCATTAAAAGAACCATTATGATTGAAATCTATCCAGATGGAACCACCAAAAGAATAATAAGGTGCAGCCGGAATATCACAATCATCGACCATGATGGAAAAAGGTATTGAAGAGCCGATGGTAGCTGTTGTAAGATTGCCTATCGTTGTAAAATTGGAATATTCGTTTAGAACAGATCCTGTTCCTGAGGCTGGTATAGTACAATCAGAGGAAGATGTCATTCCGTTCAACGAGAATGAAAGAATATCCTCATCGGCCGGATTGGCAGCACTTGAACTGCAATAGCAATTTAAAAATGATTGCAAGCTAATGTTGATTGGAGAGGAAGCTGTTGTCAGTCCTGAAAGAATACAAGTGACATTGCAATAATAGCTTTGTGGTGATGTGATTGCAGGTGTTGTATAAACGGGAAGTGTGGCTCCGGCAATAGCAATGCCATTGTTAAACCATTGATAGGTAACACCGGTTCCAGATGTCAGGTTCTGAATTGATAAATCAACAGATTTGCCAAGACATACTGAATAGACCGATGAAATGGAAGTGCAACTTCCTGAAATGCTGATGACGGTATTCCCGGGAACAGGAGCACCTGAACAAGTTGATGCAGCTGCAATATTTATCACATAATCTTCGGTCTCACCCCAAGGATAAATAAGACATGGGTTGGTGATAGCATACCCTTGTTCAGAATTAATAACTCTAAGTCCCGTTAAGCCTGTTAATGCAGAAGTAGGAATAACGATTGAGCCGGATTCAGTATGTGCACCATTTGAACCTAAAGCGGAAGAATAAACTAGTTCTCCTGGGTCTGCAAATGAATTATTCTGATTATAATCGATAAAGATTGCGCATCTGTTTGGATACGTCGTTCCAGTGCCGCAAACGCCAACTTCGATAGAAAATGGAACAACTGAGCTTTTTAGAATAGTTGGAGGAGCAATAGATTGATAATTGGAATAAAGATTCTGAACCGAGTATTGTCCACTGGCTAATGAAGAGCAATCAGAACAGTTTTTTAAGCTGCCAAAGGTGAACTTGTAGATATCTTCATCCGCATTCGATTGAGCTGTACTACTGCAATAACAGCTATAGCTTGCACTCATAGGAATATAAATCGGGGTCGAAACTCCAGTAGCAGGTCCTGCCCCACAAGTAACAAGACAACGATAATATTTATTTGATGTTTGGGTGAGAGTCAAAGTAGAACTTGTACCTAAATTTGTTGTTAGGTTAGTAGTAAAAGACAGATTATCAGCACTTTGCCATTGGAATGTGACTTGCGCGCCAGGTGTTGAATTTTGAAGGGAAAGTGTAAACGAAATACTAGGACAAATGCTGCTTACAGTAGCTAGGGTATTGCCAGGAGCTGGTGTGCCGCTGCAGGAAGGCATAGTTACATATGTAATTCTTAAAGTAGGTCTCGAATTGCCATAATTGGCAGATTGTAATAATGATGAGGCGATTAAGGCTGATGAACTTGCCAGTCCTATGGCCTTTCCTGTAGCTCCCACTACATAAAATGGGACGGTAGCTGTAGCGTAGCCAAGCTTACTCCAATCTGTCATAATCTGAAGGCTGCCGCCATTGTAAGTAAAGCTGTCGGTGAATGGGGCGGAAACATAGGCATTGGCGCCACCCGAAACTGAATATACGGTGCTCCCATAAACCTGAAAGGCACCATTAATTAATGTGCTCCATGCCGTAGAACCTGAAAAGGCAGTATTGGCAGAATTAGCCATCCACACATTGAATGTATTATTTCCAAGAATTCTGGCAGTGTCTTTTTTAAGCCATTCAAGTGAAATGATTTTGGCACCAGCTGGAATATTCAGTTCGGTATTCGTGTAAATATAGGCATGTCTTGAATAATTCAATAAGCCTGCATTACCAGTGTTCCTGTATATAGGACCATATGCAAATGAACCGGTACCAGCTGTAGGGCCAATAATGACTTGTTGAACTGTCTGAGCATTTGAAGGTAAATATGTAAAAAGAAACGAAACCAATAGAATGTATATCAGACTGAATGGTCGTTTGACATACGAGGTTTGAAAATTTGTTTGTGTATGCATGAGTAGTGTTTTTTTTAAGTAGTGATCAACGACAGCTCTCAGAAAACTGAACCAACCCTTATCCTAAGTTTGATTCAGTTGAAATATTAGTAATCATCCCCAACCACATAATTCAAAGTTCAAGTTAGATAATGATTGGCAGTATGCCAAATTAATTCGTTGTTTAAAAGATGAATCGGCAAGAACTGTCTACAAAAAAATACAACCGTCATATTTTCCGATTAGTATATTTGCATGATGTCAATCGAGCAATTATATACAATCTATACCAAATATCCTGATGTTCAAACTGACTCAAGGAATATAAAAAGTGGCGAATTGTATTTTGCCTTGACTGGCGAAAACTTCAATGGGAATTTTTTTGCGATGGAAGCTCTTGATAAAGGGGCTCCATTTGTGATTATCGATGACCCATCTTTCAAAATTTCGGATAGATGTATTCTCGTGAATGATACGCTTCAATGCCTGCAATCATTGGCACGATATCATCGAGAACAGTTCAAGATTCCCTTTATTGCTGTAACAGGAAGCAATGGAAAGACGACAACCAAAGAATTAATAACCTCTGTTCTTTCAACAACTTATAAGACTTATGCCACAATCGGCAACCTGAATAATCATATTGGTGTACCGTTGACGATTTTGAAAATAAGGAAAGACGCAGAAATGGCTATCATCGAAATGGGGGCCAACCATCAAAAAGAAATAGAGTCGTATTGCGCTATTGCGTCACCAACTCACGCCTTGATCACGAATTGTGGCAAAGCGCATCTTGAAGGTTTTGGAGGCCTGGAGGGCGTGAGAAAGGCTAAAGGCGAATTGTATGATTTTATACGGGAAGTAAAAGGAACAATTTTCAGGAATGTCGATCTGGATTATCTGGAAAGCATGGCAGCAGGTATTGATAAGCAGATAACTTATGGATCCGGAAATGCGCAATACACAGGCATGCCTATCATGAACGGGCCTTATTCCGGTGCAGCCATCTTATCAGCGAGCAATGAATGCACGATTCAAACTCAACTAGTAGGAGAATATAATTTCTCTAATATTATGGCTGCTTTTGCTATTGGAAGGGAAATGAATGTGCCGGTAAATTCGATAAAAGCGGCAATGGAGGTGTATGCCCCAGACAACAGTCGTTCTCAACTCATCAGTGAAGGAAGCAATACCTTGATTCTGGATGCATACAATGCAAATCCAACTAGCATGGCAGCGGCTATTTTGAATTTTGCCAAATCTGATTACCTAAATAAGGTGGTCATTATTGGGGCGATGAAAGAATTGGGGATAGAAAGTATAGAGGAACATCAGAAAATTATTTCATTGCTTAAGCAACATAATTGGAATGAGGTTGTATTGGTTGGTGGTGATTTTGAGAAAGTCCGGCACGATTACATTTATTTCAATGATTCAGTCAGGGCTCATGACTGGTTTCAATCGAATCCCTTTAAGAATACAGCTTTTCTGATTAAAGGGTCAAGGGCTTTTCAAATGGAAAAAGTAATCGGGAAATGACAAGACAAGAATAGTTCAATTATCATATCTTTCATTATTAAAAAAAACAATAGTTATGTCAAAAATAATTGTCACAGGAGGAGCGGGTTACATAGGGTCTCATACCATTGTTGATTTGATTGAACATGGGTATGACGTGGTCTCAGTAGACAATTTTTCACGTTCTGGAGAAGCTGTGTTTGAAGGGATAAAGGCGATCACAGGTCGAAATGTAAAAAATTATAAAGCTAATTTATGTGAAGAGGGGGAAGTACGGAAAATATTTGATAAAGAAATAGATGTGGCTGGTGTCATCCATTTTGCTGCATTTAAATCAGTTAGTGAAAGTGTTGAATTCCCAATGAAGTATTATGAGAATAATTTGTATTCTTTGATTAATGTGTTGAAATGTATGAAGGACTATTCAATTCAGAACCTGGTTTTCTCGTCATCCTGTTCAGTTTATGGTAATATCAATTCATTACCTGTAACTGAGTCAACTCCTTTAGCAAAGCCTGAATGCCCATATGCTGCTACCAAGCAGATGGGAGAACAAATGATAATGGATTTTTCAAAAATGTCAGAATCAAACTCGATCCTGTTACGCTATTTTAATCCGGTCGGAGCTCATCCTTCTGCGGTGATTGGCGAAACGCCATACGATAAACCCAATAATCTTGTGCCGGTTATTACACAAACAGCTATCGGCCTGCAGAAAAAAATGTATGTATGGGGAGGCGATTATGAAACCCGTGACGGATCTTGTGTCCGCGATTATATACATGTGATGGATATAGCTGCAGCTCATACCCTAGCCCTTGATTATCTGATCAGCCATAAAAATGAATCAAGATGTGAAATTTTTAATGTCGGTTCAGGTAATGGTGTTTCTGTTTTTGAAGCCATTGCGTCGTTCGAAAAAGTAAGCGGTTTTAAATTGAACTACGAGAAGGGGCCAAGAAGGCCTGGAGATGTAGTAGCAATCTATGCCAATAACCAATTGATTTCAGAACGACTTGGATGGATCCCCAGATTTACATTGGATGATATGATGGAATCTGCCTGGGCTTGGGAAAAAAAGATGGCTGGAAAGTAAACGTTCCGGCTTCAGGTATCTGAATGCAAGTTGAGTCAATTATTTTAACCATTTTTTTGTAGTCTCAGGAATTTAAAATAATTTCACGCTGAATAAATCAGGATTCATTGGTTTTTAATGAAATCCGTTTACTAGTCATAAAATACTATAAGAATGAAAAAAGGTTTACTTTTCTGTTTGTTGCTTTTAAACACGTTACTGATAAAAGCGCAGTCCCCTCAGTTCTACAATTCATATCCTGCAGTCGGAAGTACAACGCTTAATAATTATCCGCTTGGATCCACCCTTTATAACAAAGCTCAATGGATTTTCGGACCGAATGAATTTAACGCGAGTGGTACAGGTGTTGGCGCTGCTGCCACTTCCGGATACATTACGAAGATATTTTTACGTTTAGGAAGTTTAGTGTCTGTTAATCCATACACTAATTTTGTGATTTCACTTTCCCAAAATGTAGGAACCAATACTTCATTTGGTTCTGTAACAGGCTCCCCGTATACTTTTGTAACAGGAATGACACCCTGTTTCTCACAATCTTCAGGATTCACCTTGAGCGGCGGTACCGCAAATTTATGGTATGGATTTAATCTAAGTTCAACATTCCATTATAACCCCAATCTTTCATTGGTAGTAGAAATTAAAGTTTCTGGTGGCAGTGGTAATGGCATCCGTCTTTCAACAGGTGGCACCGCACCACAAAGGCTCTATGGGGCATATGGAGCAGGGAGCGGCACGAATGCAACCGGTAGCTTGAATTTTGGGTTTGATTTGCTTCAATTCGTTACACCAGTTTCTCTAATGAATTTTGACGGATTTGAGGAAGGACAAACTGATGTTTTGAAATGGAGAACAAGTAGTGAAAATAATAATTCTTGTTTTAATATCCAGCATTCAACAGATGGTGAACATTTTTCCACCATAGAAACAATAGGTTCAAAAGCACCGAACGGTAATTGTTCAACCCCTTTGGATTATGAAATGAAAAATTCAAAACCAGCGATCGGTCACAACTATTACAGATTGCAACAGGTTGATATTAACGGTGCTCTTTCGTTGCATTCCAAAGTGGTTGATCTTGTAAGAACAGTTGATGGCAGCGAAATAATTCTTTATCCTAATCCCGCCAAAAGCCTTGTCACCTTAGATCTTAAAATGAATGAGTTTTCTAATTTGACGATCAGAATTAATGACATGAATGGCAGAATTGTCAAAGAGGTTAAGGCTTCTGCACAACCTGGATCCAATCAAATTCCTTTGGATATTTTCCAATTGAGAAACGGTAATTACATGTTGCAGATTGTTAAAAATGATCAATTGATTTTTACATCTAAAATGACAAAGGAATAAAAGGATATTTCATAAAATGTTTTGTACTATTAAGGGTTGCATTATGCAACCTTTTTTTTATTTTAAATGTAAAAAAATTGTTGTTGTATGAAAACCTTTATATATTGAGGGCATAAAAATAGATACATGAAAATCCTTGAGATAAAAGTAATGAAAGGTCCCAACTATTGGAGCGTGAAACGGCACAAACTGATAGTGATGTTATTAGATTTGGAAGATCTGGAGCAAAAACCGACAAATCTGATTCCCGGTTTTTTAGAAAGGATACAAAATATGTTTCCCTCAATGAAATCTCATCGATGCAGTGAAGGAGTTGAGAATGGTTTTTTTAAACGCGTTGAGGAAGGCACATGGATGGGACATGTCATCGAACACATTGCCCTTGAGTTACAAACATTAGCTGGTATGGAAACCGGATTCGGGAGAACGCGAGGAGCCAGTAAGGCAGGAGTTTATCACGTGGTATTTTCCTATCTTGAAGAAGAAGTTGGAAAGCAGACAGCAAAAGCGGCTGTTGAAATAGCTGAGCGATTGGTCGAAGGTTGCGATTTTGATGTTCAGTCCTTTATTCAGGAATTGAGAGAAATACGTGAAAAGGTCCGCCTCGGGCCTAGCACCGGATCTATCATTGAAGAAGCCATTAACCGAAACATTCCATGGATCCGTTTAAACCGAAATTCATTGGTGCAATTGGGATACGGTATCAACCAGCGACGGATACAAGCCACTGTAGCCAGCACGACTAGTAATATTGCTGTTGAAATTGCTTGTAACAAGGAGGATACCAAAAACTTGTTGGAAGCAGCTGAAGTGCCAGTACCTCGCGGACGTATCATTTACGATGAAGAGGACCTGAAAGCAGCTATAGACAGAATTAGTTATCCTATAGTATTGAAGCCTATCAATGGGAATCATGGACGTGGTGCCACCACCAACATTAAAGATTGGGATAGCGCCTTACAGGCATTGGAAATAGCAAGAAAGCATTCACGCAATATCATTTGTGAAAAATTTATTACGGGTCATGATTTCAGATTGCTAGTCATCAATTACAAATTTATCTGTGCGGCCAGACGCACTCCCGCATGTGTTACAGGAAACGGACAAAAGACGCTTCAGCAATTGATTGATGAGGTGAATGCCGACCCGCGTCGTGGGTTCGGTCATGAAAAAGTGCTCACGCAAATTAAAGTGGATGCCGTCACAGAGAAAATTCTATCAGATCACAATCTGACGATGGATAGTGTGATTCCAAAAAATGAAGTCCTTTATCTTAAACCTACCGCCAATCTGAGTACAGGAGGAACATCAACTGATGTGACCGATTATGTGCATCCAAACAATATTTTTCTCGCAGAACGAATAGCCCGGATCATCGGCTTGGATATTTGCGGTATTGATATCATGGCCAGCGATTTGTCGACACCATTGGAAGAAAACGGAGGCGCCATATTGGAAGTAAATGCTGCACCCGGATTCAGGATGCATATTGACCCAAGCGAAGGTTTAGCGCGCAATGTGGCCGAACCGGTAATTGATATGTTGTATCCTCCGGGAAGTTCTGCACGAATCCCTATCATTGCAATCAGTGGAACGAATGGTAAAACGACTACAACGCGTTTGACAGCACATCTTGTCAAAAGCATGGGACATAAAGTTGGATTCACTACAAGTGATGGTGTGTATATCCAAAACTTGATGATGATGAAAGGTGATTGTACAGGACCCGTTAGTGCAGAATTTGTATTAAAAGACCCGACTGTTGATTTCGCCGTTCTTGAATGTGCCAGAGGTGGAATCTTGCGGGCCGGGCTTGGTTTCCATAAATGCGATATCGGAATTGTGACCAATATAAGCGCTGATCATCTTGGATTAGGAGGGATTGATACGGTTGAGCAACTCGCGAGAGTGAAAGCAGTTGTTGTTCAAAGTGTAGTGCCGTCTGGTTACGCCATCTTAAATGCAGATGACGATTTGGTATATGCTATGCGTGAAGGACTTCAGTGCCATGTGGCTTTTTTTAGTATGGATCCGAAAAGCAAGCGAATCAAGGAGCATTGCGGAAAGAATGGTATAGCGGCGGTATACGATGAAAAAACTGATATGATCTATATTCAAAAAGGTGCATGGAAGATACAGATTGAGAATGCTCATCAGATACCATTGACTCAAAGTGGCAGAGCTTTGTTCAACGTGTTGAATATAATGCCTGCCGTACTAGCCGGTTATCTAAGAGGCTTCAGCGTGGTGGATATCAAACAGGCCCTCAACACTTTTATCCCAAGCCCTGCTCAAACTCCAGGTCGAATGAATCTGTTTCAGTTCAAGCATTTTCAAGTGTTGGCCGATTATGCACATAATCCTGCCGGCTTTGGCGTATTGAAGGCTTATGTTGATAAGGTGGAAGCAACAAAGAAGATCGGCATTATTGCAGGGACTGGCGACCGAAGAGATGAAGATATCCAGGAATTGGGAGAAATGGCTGCAACCATGTTCGACGAAATTATCATTCGACAAGATAAGCATCTTCGGGGGCGTACAGTTGAAAATATAGTCGATTTGTTGAAACAGGGTATAGCACGCGTGAAAAAGGGGATCACAGTCCATGTCATCTTGAAAGAATTGGAAGCCATTGACTATGCTGTTAAAAATTCACCTAAGGATTCCTTTATTGTCATTTGCAGCGATGTAATAACAGACGCTTTAGCGTATATCCAGAAATTAAAGAATGAGGAAGATACCCATTAGTTAAAACCTTGCTCCCATATTAAATCAAATGAGTATCGATGGCACTTCTCTTCAGTGTTGAACCTTCCTATAAAATCTCTGATGTTGTACCACCTCGAACATATATATTAGTATCCTTTCGTAACAAAGGTCGAAACCTACCACATAACCAGTTTGTGTAGCAATAATTAAAAGGGGAAGCTAAACGTCCATTTTGAAAAATATAAATATTCTTATTTGGCTACCATATACTATTTTCTGCTAATTATTGGACATTATTCTGCAAAGAATAGAAGGAAAATGAAAAGTGCAAGAAGTCTTGACAGATTACAAAATAGTGATTCTTTTACCCTTTTAGTTGTTCTAAAAGGAAACCTTCTAACTCAGCATGAGTAATCGGAACCCCTTTAATCTTGTTATATCCCTTGGCATCAATCAGAAATTCACTTCGGATAATTTTTATCAATTGCCCGTTATTAATTTCCGGAATGATCACTTTTTTAAATCGTTTCAAGATATCGCCTAGATTTTTTGGAAACGGTCTGATATAACGCAAGTGACAATGAGATACCTTATGTCCTTCTTTTATCATTTGTTGGACAACCGTAGTGATTACACCCGATGTTGAGCCCCAACCAAGTACAAGTAAATCGCCTTCTTCATCACCCAGATTTAATGTCTGCAACGGAATGTAATCAGCAATCTTGTCAACTTTGGCCTGACGTGTTTTGATCATCAGTTCATGGTTGTCAGTTTCATAATTGACGTTACCTGTTTTATCTTGCTTTTCCAAGCCTCCGATACGATGTTCCAATTCTACAGTACCGGGAATTATCCAAGGTCTGACCAGTTTTTCATTACGTTTGTAAGGTAATAATTTTTCTTCGCCTTCGTCCAATGTCGATTTGAATTGCACATCTATGTCGGCTAAATCAGAAGCTTTCGGAAATTTCCATGGTTCTGCACCATTGGCGATATATCCATCACTTAAGAAAATCACGGGTGTCATATGCTGCAAGGAAATTCTTGATGCTTCAATTACGGCATCAAAACAATCAATCGGAGTACTTGCAGAGATTATTGGCATCGGGCATTCACCGTTTCTGCCATAATAAGCTTGCATCAGATCACTTTGCTCAGTTTTTGTAGGAAGGCCTGTTGAAGGTCCGCCACGTTGTATATTAATAATCAACAATGGAATCTCCAGCATCATGGCAAGGCCCATAGCCTCACCCTTCAACGCCATGCCTGGTCCGGACGTTGTGGTTACACCAAATAACCCTCCATAAGAAGCGCCGATAGAAGACGCGATGGCGGCAATTTCATCTTCTGCCTGAAAAGTGATAACATTATAGTTTTTATATTTGCTCAATTCATGAAGAATATCTGTAGCCGGTGTGATTGGATAAGAGCCAAGGAATAATGGTAATTTACTCTTTTGTGCAACGGCAACCAAGCCTAAGGCAACGGCACTATTACCGGTAATGCTTCTGTACACGCCAGGCTCAACTTTAGCTTTAGCAACAGTATAGCGTGATGTAAATGTTTCAGTTGTATCGCCATAATTATAGCCGGCTTTGAGCGCGCTGATATTGCATTCAAGGATATCAGGTTTCTTGCCGAATTTTTCATTAAGGAACTGAATAGTATTTTCCATGTCTCTGTCGTACATCCAATATAAGAAACCTAAAACGAACATGTTTTTGGCCCTGTCTTTTTCCTTAACACCTAATGAACTGTTATCTTTCAAGGCCTCTCTTGTCAATTTGGTTACATCGATCTTATGGACCGTATATCCATCCAAAGAATTATCTTCCAGTGGATTGACCCCTTCTGGATAATTGGCCAGACGTAAGTTCTTGGTATCAAAACCATCTGTATTCAGGATGATGATACCTCCTTTTTTAATGGCTTTCAGATTAACTTTCAAGGCAGCGGCATTCATAGCTACCAACACATCGCAATCATCACCTGGTGTAAATACCGAGTCAGATGAAAAATGTAATTGGTATCCACTCACGCCCGGCAACGTTCCGATCGGGGCTCTGATCTCGGCCGGAAAGTCAGGAAAGGTGGAGATGTCATTTCCACGCAAAGCAGTGTTATTTGTAAATTGGGTTCCGGTCAATTGAATGCCATCACCGCTATCACCTGCAAATTTTATTACGACATGTGCTAATTCTTGTATTTGATCGCTCATGGACGCAAAGGTAAAGATTTAGCGTTTGCATATGCAAGATTAAATGCAAGTTTTTAAAAAAAAATGGGATCGTCTATTTCAGACAAAATAGTCCCTTATGCCGTTCGGGCATTAGAATAGTTAACAAGTAAATAAACAGAGATTAGCTTAAAACCAGAGCCATCGTCTTGCCGATGTCTGCGGGGCTGTCCACTACATGAATTCCGCATTCACGCATGATACGCATTTTAGCCGCGGCCGTGTCATCTGCGCCGCCAACAATCGCACCTGCATGCCCCATACGACGTCCGGCAGGCGCTGTTTGTCCGGCAATGAACCCTACTACAGGCTTACGCATATTATCCTTCAACCAATTTGCCGCTTCAGCTTCCATTCCACCACCGATTTCTCCGATCATGATAATACCTTTGGTATCTGGATCATTCATCAAAAGCTCAACTGCCTCTTTTGTAGTTGTTCCAATAATAGGATCTCCTCCAATTCCAATCGCTGTCGTTATGCCCATGCCGGCTTTTACCACCTGGTCAGCAGCTTCATAGGTCAGTGTACCTGATTTCGAAACAATACCGATAGGCCCTTTTTTGAAAATAAAACCAGGCATGATACCAACTTTTGCTTCATCGGATGTCAATACGCCAGGACAGTTTGGCCCGATCAATCGGGACTCTTTTCCTTTCAGGTATTCTTTCGCTATTACCATATCCGAAACAGGAATGCCTTCAGTAATGCAAACAATCACCTTGATACCAGCTTCGGCAGCTTCCATGATTGCATCGGCGCCAAAGGCAGGCGGAACAAAGATGATGGATACATCGGCACCGGTTTGGGCCACTGCATCAGCAACGGTATTAAATACCGGTTTGTCAAGATGAATACTTCCTCCTTTGCCCGGTGTCACTCCGCCGACCACATTAGTGCCATATTCTATCATTTGAGTGGCATGGAAGGTGCCTTCTGTTCCGGTGAAGCCTTGTACAATCACCTTACTGTTTTTGTTTACTAAAACGCCCATGAAGTAGTTTTTTAATTGAGGGTGCAAATGTATAGAAGAAAACAGTAAAAAGGAAAAGATGTTTTAAAGGGGACAATCTGCAGTATTTTGAAGAAACGAAATTAAACTGGCGCACACTTCGCTGTTAGTTAAGATAAATGTTAAGCTGCCTTTTTAGCAAAATGTCAAATCCAGATAATCTGATCAGGCATGTTTCTTTTGAATCGATTCCGTGAGGAGGGTATAGATATTTCTATAATCATCGTGGCTCTTCAGTAATTCAATATGTTTGGCCATGGTTCCTTTGTCATTTCGAATCGCGGGACCGGTTTGTAATTTGTCGGGAGAAGTATAGGTCAGTTTTTCAACCGTATTTTCAATCAATGGAATTAGCAGATCGAATGGAATTTGCTCCTGTTGAAGAATATCCTGCCCGATAGTGAACATATGATTGGCAAAATTATTGGCAAATACAGCAGCCAGATGAGCAGTAAGTTTTTGTTCATCAGAAAGGCTATAAACTGAAGAACTGATACAATCGGCGAGGGTTTTTATTTTCTCTAAGGTGTCATTATTGGCAGCATTGATGATTAGCGGAATGTTTGTACGTTCGGGTAAATGGTTTTTGTTGATCGAATACATGCACCACATACACCCCAGATTTGGAGAAGCACCGGACAGGTCATTCAGTGTAACCGAACCAGCTGTGTGGATGAGAAATTTGTTCTTGAAATCGGTTTGTAATAAAATGGTCTTAATGATATCGTCTTTCACGGCCAAAATACACATTTCAGCCTGATCGCTTAATTCATTAGTATTGGACGAATAGGCGCAATGGAACCTAGAAGCCAATGCTTGGGCATTTTCAAGAGTCGGGGAAATGATTTGTACTATGGTATGTCCACCTTCAAATAATTTTGTGGCGAAATAGGTAGCTATGTTCCCGGAACCAATGATGGCAATGTTCATGGGGGTAAACTTACAAAAAATAGTAGTTAATAGATAACCACAAATTAATGGTCCGACAAATGTGACTACTTGCTCTCCATCTTCACGACAGGAATCAGCATTTCTTCAAGTGACACACCACCATGCTGGAAGGTGTTACGGAAATAATTGGCGAAGTGATTGAAGTTATTAGGGTAACAGAGGTAAACATCGTTTTTCGCAAAAATGAAACTTGAATTGAAATTAGGTTTGGGTAACCCGATATCATGTGGTTCCCGGAAAGCCAGGACTGCCTTGCCATCATAGTTCAGATTACGTCCATGTTTATAGCGGATATTCGAGGTAGTCTGCTTATCGCCAATAACCTTGCTAGCCGTTTTTACCTGTACACTTCCATGATCAGTGGTTATGACAAGCTTGATATTTTTGTCGGCCACTTTTTTCAATGCCTGAAATAAAGGAGAATGCTCAAACCAGCTATTGGTGAGTGATCGGTATGATACTTCATCATTGGCCAGTTCTTTCAATACTTCCATTTCTGTACGTGCATGGGAAAGCATATCCACGAAATTATACACGATGATATTGATATCATTATGTAAGAGGTTCTGGATATTATTGACAAGCTGTTCGCCATGATCATGGTTAGTGACTTTGGTATAAGAGAATTTCAGATCTTTCAAACCACGTCTTCTCAATTGGTCATCGAAGAACATTTCTTCATACAAATTTTTACCACCTTCCTCATCATCATTCTTCCATTCGATAGGGTAATTCTTTTCTATATCAACAGGCATCATTCCCGAGAAAATTGAGTTTCTACTATACTGTGTGCTCGTAGGCAAAATTGCACAAAACAAATCTTCGTCGGTTATTCTGAAAAGTTCCGAAAATTTTGCCTGTATGGTTTTCCATTGGTCCCATCGCAAATTGTCAATCAGAACAAAGAAAGTCGATTTTCCTTTTTCAAGTGATGGGAATAAATGATTCTGCATGAGGGTGTGACTCATCACAGGAGCACTTTCATTACCGGCCTTGATCCATTTCATATAGTTCTTATCGACAAATTTGCAAAACTCATTGTTGGCTTCCTCTTTCTGTGAACTGAAGATCTCGAGCATCTCGGGGCTGTCCGATTTCTGCATTTCCAATTCCCAATACACCAGTTTCTTATACAAGTCGCACCATTCCTTGTAGTCTGGATTTGAATTCAACGCAAGAAATAGATTGCGGAACTCCTGCTGATAGTTTTGGGTGGTTTTTTCACTCACAAGAGTCTTTGAATCAATAATCTTCTTCAGGGTAAGGAGAATTTGATTCGGATTGACCGGTTTGATAAGGTAATCAGTGATTTGCGCGCCGATAGCGTCTTCCATGATATTCTCGGCTTCATTCTTGGTCACCATCACCACAGGAAGATTGACATTATATTCTTTAATCTGGGAAAGCGTTTCGAGGCCTGTCATTCCAGGCATACTTTCATCAAGCATTACAACATCAACATGATTGGCCTTCAGGTATTCAAGTCCGTCATAACCATTCGAAAAGGTTTCTACATCATAACCTTTATTTTCAAGAAACATGATCTGTGATTTTAGTGAATCCATTTCGTCATCTATCCAAAGAATTTTTGTATTCATAATCTTCTGTTTAGTCAAATTGATTGTTGAGCCTAAGTAACGACGCAAGTTATAAAATATTGCTTAGCTATCTGGTTTAAGCTATTCGTTGTGATAATTTTAAGAAAATCAAAGTGAATACTATGAATCTATTGAAGTCATGCTGTTGAGAAGAATAAATTGAAGGATACAGCGGCATCCATCTCTTAAATGTGAATGGATCGACCTTATTATCAAACCGCAAATTTTAATGAATGGTGTTATGTTAATTGAAGGCTGCCTAGAGATTTCCGCTTCAATTCAATACTTTTGCATCCTAAAAATAAACTATTGCGTAAAATTATCAATGATCCGGTGCATGGATTTATTACTATCGATGATCCCCTGGTTTTTCAGATCATTTCTCATCCTTACTATCAGCGCTTGCGCAGAATAAAGCAGATGGCATTAGCCTATTTGGTCTATCCTGGTGCGGTGCACACCAGATTACATCATTCGCTAGGTGCTTATCACCTCATGCACAATGCGATTACTGAATTGCGACAAAAAGGAACTCTCATCACATCAGATGAAGAGCAAGGAGCCAAAGTAGCTATCCTGTTGCATGATATTGGCCATGGACCTTTTTCTCACGCACTTGAGCATACATTGGTTGATGCGCACCATGAACAACTCTCCTTAATGATCATGGAAAAGCTCAATCTGGAAATGGATGGTAAACTGGATCTGGCCATTCAGGTATTTACCGGCAGCTATACGAAGAAATTTTTACATCAATTGGTCAGCAGTCAGTTAGATGTCGACCGATTGGATTATCTCGCTAGGGATAGTTTCTTCACAGGTGTCTCAGAGGGAGTGATAGGATATGATCGCATCATTAAAATGCTGAAAGTCGTTGAAGATGAACTTGTTGTAGAAGAGAAAGGGATTCATTCCATTGAAAAATTTCTGATAGCCAGACGTCTCATGTATTGGCAGGTTTATTTGCATAAGACCGTACTAAGTTCAGAACTTATGCTTGTTATCATATTAAAAAGGGCCCGTGAATTAGCCAGTGAAGGGCATTTGTTGTTTGCTACACCAGCCTTGCAATACTTCTTACAGAATTCGTTTTCGTTTAGTGATTTTCAAACGAATACTCAATGTCTTGAAACCTTTCTTAGGTTGGATGATTTCGATATCGTTGCTTCCATCAAGGTATGGGCAGGACATGATGATAAGGTGTTGTCGGATTTATGTACCCGGCTTGCCAACCGCGTATTGTTTAAGGTAAAGTTTCTGACAGATGAAACTGCTGTGGAAATCGAATCACTAAGGCAGGATGTAAAATCAGTGAATCAGTTGTCAGACGGTGAATTAAATTACTATTTTGTGCAAGATACTACGTCCAATAGTACCTATAATGCAAGAGTAGAAAATATCAGAATCGCCTTTAAATCAGGTGAGATGAAGGAAATCTCCGAGGTTGAAAACACCTTAATTGGTGCGGGGCTTTTGGTAGCGATAAAAAAGCCTTACATTTGTTTTTTAAGAAATTAATAAAGAAAATATGAAGTTTACGGCTCAGCAGATAGCCACATTGGTACAAGGGCGAATAGAGGGTGATGCGCAGACAAAAGTGCAGTCCTTTTCAAAAATAGAAGAAAGTAAGGACGGAGATTTGTGTTTCCTGGCTAACTCAAAATATGAAGAGTATTTGTACTCTTCCGAAGCTAGCGTGGTGATTGTCAATGAGTCGCTGAAGTTGAAACAAGAAGTACAGCCTACATTAATACGTGTAAATGACGCCTATGCGGCCTTTGCCATTCTTCTGCAGACCTATCAGGAGTTGACCGCTATAAAGCCTATGAGCGGAAAAGAAGAAATGTCTGTGGTGCATCCATCGTCCAATGTGGATGAAACGGCCTATATCGGATCTTTTACATACATAAGCGATGGGGCGACCATAGGAAAATTATCTCAAATTTATCCAAACTGCTTTATTGGTGAAAATGTGATAGTAGGAGAAAATACCATCATCTATCCTGGAGTGACCATCTATAAAGGTTGTGTCATAGGAAAGAATTGCATCATTCATTCCGGAACTGTTATTGGCAGCGATGGATTTGGGTTCGCACCGGAGAATGGAAGTTTTAAGAAAATACCGCAAATAGGGAATGTCGTAGTCGAAGATGATGTTGAAATCGGTGCCAATTGCACAATTGACAGGGCGACTATGGGTTCAACACGAATCCGTAAGGGTGTGAAGCTTGATAATCTGATTCAGGTGGCTCACAATGTCGAGATTGGCGAGAGCACCGTCATCGCTTCACAGGCAGGAATTTCGGGAAGCGCGAAAATCGGAAAGAATGTTATGATCGGTGGCCAGGCTGGTATTGTTGGACATATATCGATAGCCGATGGGAGCAAAATTAATGCGCAAAGTGGTGTTGCTAAGGAGATTAAGGATCAGAATACCTCAGTCACAGGTTCGCCAGCCTTTGATTACCGTAGTGCACTAAAAAGTCAGGTGGTTTACCGCAGTCTTCCGGAAATGCAAAAACGTATAGACGATCTCGAACGCAGACTGAATGAATTAAGCAAGAACGAAACTAATTAACCCTGAATAAAACATTGAAAAATTAATAATGGAACAAGTAAACCAACAAACATTAAAATCTGAATTCACCATAGAAGGAGTGGGCTTGCATACCGGCGTACACACACGCATGACTGTAAAGCCAGCGAGTGCAGGTTTCGGTATCAAATTTCAGCGGGTCGATTTACCCGGAGAACCTATCATGAAAGCCGATGTCGATTATGTTGTGGATACCTCAAGAGGTACTACCCTTGAATACAATGGTGCCAGAGTTTGTACGGTAGAACATATCCTATCGGCACTCACAGGTATGGGTATCGATAATGCGCTGATACAGCTTACGGCGGAAGAAATCCCCATCATGGATGGAAGTGCCAAGGCATTTGTTGAATTCATTGAAAAAGTGGGTATTGAAGAACAGAATGCCAAACGCATTTATTTTTCCATCGATACCAACCTGACCTATGTCGACGAAGAAAAGAATGTAGAGATGGTTGCTACACCGAGTCCTGACTATAAAATTACCACAATGATTGATTTCAATTCCAATGTATTAGGTACGCAACATGCGTATATCAAGGGGTTGAAGAACTATAAAAAAGAGATTTCAAATTGCAGAACCTTCTGTTTCCTTCATGAAATCGAATATTTGTATAGTAAAAATCTGATTAAAGGTGGCGATGTCGATAATGCGATTGTGGTTGTTGACAGGGTTTTGAGTGATGCCGAGCTCGACAAACTTGCCAAACTTTTCAATAAGGAGAAAATTGAAGTAAAGCAGGAAGGTATCCTGAACAATGTGAAAATGCATCATACCAATGAGCCCGCACGTCACAAATTACTTGATATAGTTGGCGATCTCACCCTCATCGGTTATCCGATCAAGGCGAATATCATTGCCTATAGGCCGGGCCATAAATCGAATGTCGCATTCGCCAAGAAAATAAAGGATTACATCAAGAAAAATAAAAGCATGCTGGATGTGCCGGTTTATAACCCCATCGAACCTGCTATTTTCGATATTAATTATATTTCAAAATTATTACCTCATCGTTATCCGTTCTTATTGGTGGATAAGATCATCGATCTCAGCGACCGGCATGTAGTCGGTATCAAGAATATTACATTCAACGAGCCTTGTTTTACAGGACATTTTCCGGATAATCCTATTTTTCCGGGTGTACTTCAATTGGAAGCATTGGCGCAGACCGGTGGTGTGCTGGTCCTGAATAATCAAGGCGGTCCCGAGAAGAAATTCGACACTTATTTTCTAAAAATCGATAATGCACGTTTTAAACAAAAAGTGATGCCGGGCGATACGATGATTATGAAAATGGAACTCACTTCACCCATCCGAAGAGGTATTTGCGAAATGAAAGGGACGGCCTATGTAGGCAATAAGATCGTTTGCGAAGCCGATCTTATGGCACAAATTGTTCCAAGAGAGAATCGTGACGGTAAATAATGAAGTATTTACAGTGTCAGAAGGCTGTTCAGAATCTCTTTATAGTGTTCCAGTTTCCAATGAGGAAATTGAGTAAATGAAAAGGAAGAATATTGTTCTAGGAGATTAGCTATTGAGATATCTTTCTGTTCACAGGTCATAAACCATTTCATCTCAGTCAGATAATATGCCAGATATTCTTGTTCGGTCTGTCCCGGAGTCGGAATCAGAATTGCCCGTTTATTGAGTTTGATCAAATCCATCACAGTAGAGTAACCTGAACGGCAAATAACCATTGCTGAACTTACTATGGCTGTCTGTAAATCGGAAGCGCTAAGATGATTGGCTACAGTGATATTGTTTGAAAAAGTAAGGGTATCAAGACTGCCAGGTTTGCCTCTTACTATCAATGTTTTAATTTCGCTATCCTGAATCTGTTCAAGAAGTATTTGTTCCAGCAAGCTACGCTGTGGCTCAGGACCCGAAAGAAGTACTAGCAAATCATATAAGGGTTCAGATTTCACAGTCAGTGAAAAACGGGACAGGTTGCCTATATATGTAATGTTTGTTAGCCCTGTTGCTTCTGACAAATGTCCGCTCATTTTATCAACTTCATAATCTGGCACTAAGCAGACAGAAAACTTTTTGATCAGGAGATGATTTATTCTATTCACCCATTCTTGAACAATGGAAGATTGAGGCACTTGGATTTGCAGTTGATGGGTAATAAATATGCAAGGAATTTTAGTCGAATGGAGACCGTAACGGTTGTCACTGATTACCAGATCAATCTGAAATTCTTCAATGATTCGGTCAAGCCATCGATTTTCTGCTAAGATGGCCTTTCTGATTTTGGGGAGTTGTATTAATATTAAAAAAGGGAGAGCCCATTTTTTAGCACTGTAAGAGACATCATAACCAGGCAGATACAAGTATTGCAGCTGGGGAAATTCTGTTTTTAAAAGATCAGAAATCGTTTGATTACCAGCGATTATGACTTCATTCCTGTTGATAATGCATTCTTTGATTAGAGGAATACACCTTGAGGCGTGCCCTAATCCCCAATCCAGAGGGGCAAATAATATTTTTTTCGAGATATGCAATTATTTGGCAAAATACATACCTTTACCCGATTAATATTTCATTCAACATCAAAAATGGCTAAAAAAATACTTTGCTCCCTTATCATGTTTTCATTGATGACCTTAGTGCTTGAGAGTTGCAAGGCTGGAAAAGGTTGCGGATGCAGGACCAATATGAATCACTACGACCCTAAAAAAGGAAGATAAACACCATGGCGGCACAGCGATATAAGAATATACTTTTCAGTTACATCGGTTTGATTTCAAGCCCTGATGAGATTAATGCGATCAGTGATTATTTTGAATCGATCCAGAAAAGTATTGAACAGGCGAATTATTCTGAGATGATTGATTTGAAAAATTATACCAAGTCAAGGAATGCAAACAAGATTAAAAAAATGCTTTGCGGGAATCATGATAAGCCTTTCGTTTTTCTTATGACACTAAATTAATTGACTCTAGGCAGTTTCCTGCTTTAAATCTTATCCATGAATTTTTCGTCCTCCCTGATTGAAGATGCCGTCAATGAATTTTCAAGACTCCCCGGAATCGGTAAAAAGACTGCCATGCGCCTGGTGCTTCACTTGCTGAAACAGGAACCTTCCGATGTTCTTAGGTTCAGTGACGTTGTTTCACGCATGCGGACCGAAATTAAGTATTGCCTATATTGTCATAACGTTTCAGATAATTCAATATGTAATATCTGTGCTGATTCATCCCGGAAGAAATCGCAGATTTGTGTGGTCGAATCAATCCGTGATGTGATGGCTATTGAAAGTACTCAACAATATAGCGGTTTGTATCACGTACTTGGCGGACTCATATCTCCCCTCGATGGGATTGGTCCCGAATCGTTGAACATACAATCGCTTGTCAACAGATTAGAGCAGTTACAAGCCGAAGAGTTGATTATGGCTATAAGTCCTACCATTGAAGGAGATACCACCTCTTATTATATCAACAAGAAATTGAAACATCTGCCAGTCAGAATCACTACCATTTCCAGAGGTGTTGCTTTTGGTGGCGAACTTGAATATGCCGATGAACTGACACTGGCACGATCTATTCTCAGTCGATTGCCTATCGAGAATATAGTATCTGGTGCCCCATAGTTTTTTTATTGAAATTTGCATTCCTCATGTACATTTGTGACCTATTATGAAAGTGACCCAACATATCAAGGAGGCAAACGGTAAGCCCTTGTTTTCGTTTGAAATATTACCACCGGTAAAAGGAAAAAGCATTGAATCGATTTTTAAGACGCTGGATCCATTGATGGAATTTAAACCATCTTTTATCAATGTAACCTATCATAGATCGGAACAGATATTCAAAAAGAAGAAGGACGGTTCATTCGAGCGAATTGATATCAGAAAACGTCCAGGGACAGTGGGTATTTGCGCGGCCATCATGAACCATTACAGTGTGGACGCTGTGCCCCACTTGATTTGCGGTGGGTTTACAAAAGATGAAACCGAGAACGCGCTGATTGATCTTAACTTTTTAGGCATCGATAATGTACTGGCATTAAGAGGGGATCCTCCCAAGAATGAAAAATATTTCAGTCCTGATCCGCACGGACATTCTTATGCCATCGATCTGGTAAAACAGATTGAAATGCTGAACCGCGGTCAGTATCTTGAAGATGATATCGATGGCGGGGTGCATACCGATTTTTGTATCGGTGTGGCCGGTTATCCGGAGAAACATTATGAAAGCCCGAATCCGGATCTGGACCTGATGTTTCTGAAAAATAAGATTGATGCAGGCGCTGATTATATCACAACCCAGATGTTTTTCGATAATGAGAAATATCATGGCTTCGTTAAAAAATGCCGTGAGTTGAATATCGATACGCCTATCATTCCCGGACTCAAGCCGCTGACATCTATCAAACAACTATCTGCCATCCCGTCATTCTTTCATGTTGATATTCCAAACGAATTGGCATTGGAGATGATGAAATGTAAGAATGATAAGGATATGGAACTGGTTGGTACCGAATGGCTTCTGGCTCAAACCAAAGACCTGATCAGTGCGGGAGCGCCTGTCATTCACTTCTATACGCTGGGCAAACCACAGGTTGTATACAATGTCATGAAGCAAATTCTTTAACGACTTTCTTGGGCAATTTTGGAAAGTCGAGTTGTCCATTACCATTTCAGTATTAGGTTAATCTCATTTTTAGCAATATCTTTCGCGGTCTATGCTCCGGAAAATATTGCATCAAATACGATTCGAAAAGGAATGGTTTGTCGTGACCATTTTTATCTGGTCATATCTGATGTATGCGTGGTATGGTCTGTATACGTTTGATTTGAAAATTCCTCCTGGCGTATCTATGAGTCAGGCGACACTGGATGGTGTAGATGTCGGGCAACGGATCGTGTTCTTTTATAAGGCCATCGTTGGAGGTGTTATTTTATTCCCTATTTTATACGGCCTGATATTTTTGCTTGCTCGGCTATGCATCATTCGTGAATATGAAAAGCAAGTTCCTTTCATACTTTCAGGAACTGGGTTTGTTTTGGTCGTGGCAGATTTGTATGGATTTGAAAGCAGCTGTTCAATTGACTTTATATTTTGTTTGCTGGCGCTCTACATTTTCTTCGGTTTATTTGCATCAAGATTTAGCTCGTATCGACAGATTGTTCATCCTCTTTACTTTTCAACGGTTATCGTTGTGTCTTTCCTTTTTACAACGATGCTTATGTTTGTATTGAATTCTTCAGACTTTATCACCGGGCATGTAAATCTTGTATTTGTCGTATGTGCTCTGCTGGTTTGTATCAAATTTGCCTTTTGGAAAAAGAAATTTCGTGTACTTTCTTCAAAGCTTTTTATACTGGCGTTGCCTATGGCATTCATGCCCATATTATTATTCGGAAGTGTCGAAGCTCTTTTCTATTTTAAACTGAATCATCATCTTTTCATTCATTATATCCGGTGGTTTTTGGCGGCCATGGCTCTCTTGTTTCTGGTTATCTTTTTGGTTAGAACAAAATTCAAAAAGCATATACATACGAGCAGATTATTGTCTCTCTGGTTCGCACCGGCCGCATTACTCTCCTTTATCTTGCTCACGTTTTATACGCCTATCCAATCTCAGCCGAATGATTTTTTTGAATTGGCTAACGCGGCCAATGCACAGATGCGAATTTGGAAATTTAATGAGATGCCATGTTTCGATTTTATGAGTTCGCATATGATGTCTGAGCAATGGTTTGGATTGATGTATCATTCGGTATTCGGATATGATGGGAGATTGGACTTCTTAACTTATGGATTTCTGAGTAACGTCATCTTTTATTTCCTTGTTTATTATTTTGGGATAAAGATATTCAGGCAACCGACTCTGGTATTGCTTCTGCTAATTGCGTTTCCATTTGTTCAAACCTTGTTTTCAGAACCCATCTTCATATCAGTCCTGATATTATATGCAGTTGATCGGTTAGTGAAAAAACAGACAGTCAGGAATTATCTTGTAATTTTTATTTTGATTCTGCTATTGATGTTATGGCGTTTAGATGCCGGTTCGGCGGGATTATGGGCAGCTGTGATTTTTATTCCGGTTGTACATTTTAGTGAAAGAAGACTCCTTGATATTGTTAAGCTGATGAAAGGACTCTTGCTTTTCTTGGCAGTCATCAGCATTTTTATCTTGTTGGCCTTCTGGTTTCGATCACCAGATCATATCATATCAAATTTCAGGAATGCACTTCATTACTTATCGGCCAATCAGGCACATGGATATTCATTGTTGAGTCGTGAGATGAACCAACAATTCTATTTCTTTTATGTGATGATTCCTTTTATAAGTCTCGTATCTATTATCGTCATAGCTTATCTGAAGAGATCTAAAGGAATTGATATGGGTACCCAAAATACCTTTTTGTTGAATGCATCCATGTTTTTTTATGTGGTCGTGTTGGTCAATTTTCAACGTGGTCTTGTTCGTCATGGCTTTATTGAATATAACGATTGCTATTTGTCATCAACATTCTATCTTGCAACGTCATTACTAGTCATCTATTTTATTCCGTTCCATCGTGTGTCGTTCAGATATCTGGCGTTCTTTGCCGTTTCGTTTTTCTTGATGGTCACTCTTACCTATTTCCCCATGGCGAAGGAGAAGACTTCTTTTGAGCATTTTATCACTGAGCATAACTTGACAAATCTTAACCGGCAGATTCATGATCAACACCTTGTCGGTCGTATTGAGTATGAAGAAGGATTCGATACAAAAACATTTGCTGACTTTAAAAAATGCTTAGATTCGATGTTGGCACCTGCACAAACTTTTCTGGATTTTTCAAATTCACCGATGATGTATTATTTCTGTCAACGAAAAATACCTTCTTATTTTTGTCAAAGTCTTCAAAATACGGTCGACGATTTTACGCAAAAAGAGCAGCTCAAGCTTTTGAATATATCCGAAGTGCCGGTGCTTATCTTCTCAAATTATCCTCTGAATTGGTTTGATGCGACTGATGAAATTCCCAATGTGATGCGCTACCCTTATCTGGCAGAATTTATTTTCAGGAATTATAAACCGTATGCAGTCATTAATCAAAAAAGTATCTGGATCAATAAAGAATTGAATTGGAAGAATACTGGTTTAGAAATAGATACTCTGCTATTGAAACCTCAATATGTACATTATAAGAAAGCGGCTTATCTGCTGAATAGATTCTATTCTGAACATCCTGCCAAGTTGCAAATGCAATACGAGACTGTTCCGCTGACTGATTCTGAAGGAGGTATCTCTATTCAATGGCCTGACAAATTGCATTCACTTCAGTCGGTGGTGATTCGAATTCATATTCAAAATCCATCGGGGAATGGTATTACAGGAGTTCTGAATAGCAACGGAATAAGTTCAGGTGGTTTTACCTTTGAGACAAAAGCAGGAGAACAGGATTATATCATCAGATTAAGCAATCAATACGCGTGGTATGACCGATCAGTGAATCATATCTTGTTTAGTGATTTGAAAGGCCAGAATCTTGAAAAGGTTCAATTTTATACAGAGATAAATTGATGAACACGAAGAAGCAAATTTTATTAGATAAGTATCTGGCAAAGCCTGCTGGCTATCTATTGAATTATCTGGTGCGATTGCTTGGGCAGATTTTGCATATCGATCATTCTCTGGATAAGGAGTTCAAGCGGATAGCGATTTGTAAATTCAAAGGAATGGGTAGTATCATACAGTCAACCCCAATGATGGATGCCTTGCGTACGCGGTACCCTGAAGCCGAAATTATTTTTGTCAGTACAAAGTCGAATCGACATATTCTCAATACGATTCATCTTGTTGACACATCCGTATTATTGGACGAAAGCAGTCTCTTTACATTCATGGTATCAAGTATGAAGGCGCTGTTTTTTCTGATAAGAAAGCGTCCGGATGTTTATATCGATCTTGAGATCTATTCTGATTTCAGTACCATTTTTGCCGCTCTCACGTTATCGAAAAACAGGATGGGATTCTACCTTCGTTCGAGTTCTTTTCGCATGGGCATCTATACACATATGATGTATTTTAATCCACGTGAGCCGATCTCGAACGTGTATTTGCAATTCGCCTCGTTGTTTTCAAAAGATATCAAGGAGTCAACATTGTATTCATTCAGTATGACCATCGAAAAATACCCGGTTCTATCCCGGAAGTATATCGTTATCAATCCTAATGCGTCAGACTTGCGTTTGGAGCGCCGATGGGATGCGTCAAATTTTGTATCGCTGATTAAAATGATCCGTCATGAATTTTCCGAGTATACTATTCAATTGATCGGTTCAGCATCGGAGCGAGGATACACACAAACTATTGCCGACACTGTGGATGATGAAGATGTAATGAATACCGCAGGTACTCAGCGCATTGAGGAATTGATTGCCTTTATCAGTCACGCCAGACTGATGATCAGTAATGATACGGGACCTATGCACATTGCCTTTTGTACTAACACACCTATTGTCTGTCTCTTCGGCCCATGCTCACCCGAACAATATGCGCATGGAGCGAATGCCTATATTATATACAAGAAGGTGTATTGTAGTCCTTGTGTACACGATTTCGAGGTGGCTCCCTGTCATGGGAATAATATGTGTATGAAGTTGATTGACGTGAAAGAGGTATTTGAAAAAGTAAAAGATGCCTTGTTGAATTCAGTTTCAGCTCAGCTTGTCATTGAAGATTCTACAATTCGTACGTTCGAAAATCAGACGATAGGTTTGATTAAACGTTAATGATTGATGTGTTACTGATCCATTCGTTTTTTTTCAATCATCCAAGAAAGGAACATGGTTAGCATGGTGCCGCTGAGCAGAATGACACATGGTTTTACGATGTCGTGCCAAGAACATTCGCGCAGCAGAAGATTATTAATACCTTGCAGGCCCCATCGCATTGGCGATATCAACGATACTGCCCGTAACGAATCAGGAAGGACTTCGACCGGTACCCACACTCCGCCTACTGCCGAGAGGATTACTACCGAGATGGCAGCCACCGGCAAGGCCTGATTGGTCGTCTTGAATATGCTGCCAATCAGTATCCCGAAGGTAGTTGCACAAAATGAAAGGCAGGTGACCATAATGAGTAACAACAAAGGTGAATGCCCTAATTGCAGGGATGGTAATCCGACCCAAGGCATCACGTATATACCAACAAGTAACATGAGATAAAATTGGATGATGCCTAGCAACACATAGAAGAGCATTTTGCCTATCAGAATATCGGAGAAGGAACCTGGTATCAGTTTAAGTCGAGTCCAGCTGCCACCAAGACGTTCACCAATGATACTGTCGGAAATGATGATGATCATAAAAAACATCCCGAAGATAGCCCACGCTGGTACCGTATGCTGAACGGAATTCATCTTGCTGACCATCATTTTCTTTTCCTGCGATGAAATTTCTTTTACTCCGACCGATCGCAATTGTTTTTCAATGTCAAAAGTTCCGGTGTCGGCAACCGCGCTTTGGGATAATTTGGCGATGCGCTCCAGAACGATGTCAGACTGAATTTTCGTAATGAATTTTTCCACCACATTCGTAATTGCCAATCGGAAGGCCGGTTTGCACACCGGATCAAACATAAGCTGCACCGACATGCCTTCACGACTTTCGCGATGAGGAAGGCTGGCCGGAAGTCCCATCTGACGCCCCATTTCATTGGCTATCAGATTGGCACTGTTCACCACTTCAGCACTGATGCCGTCGGGTATCAGAATGGCAAACTGATAGGTACCTTTCTGTATCAGCTTTTGCGTGGTTGCAAAGTCGATGGCTTTTTGATCGTATGTTTCAATCAGTTGAAACTGTTTGCTTTCAAGTAATCCTTGACGTATCGAAGCCGCCACTTTGCCTCCGTCTTGATTCACAAATATGGCTTCGAATGTATGATCTTTATAATCCTTGAACGGACCATCCTGAACGAGCGCCATGATGATGATGAGGATGACTGGCATCAGAAATAACAAGGCAAGACCGCCAAGATCTCTGCGCATCAGATGCCATTCTTTGATATAGGTTGCTATGATCCTTTGCACTTAGTCTCGTACTTTATTACCGGTTAATTTTAAAAACAAGGCTTCCAGATTGGGTGTGTCGTTTCCTTCAATGATCGCTTTGGGAGTTCCTTGTATGATTTTTTTTCCTTTGTCGATGATCAGTACTTCATGGCAAAGAGCTTCCGCTTCATCTAATAAGTGTGACGTGTAAATGATCGAATGGCCTTGCTCGTTATACGAACGAAGGAAACTAAGTATCATGCTTCTGGATTGTACATCCACACCAGCGGTCGGTTCGTCAAGGATCAGTAAGGTTGGGTCGTTGAGTAAAGAAGCAATGATGTTAGCCCTGCGTTTCATGCCGCCCGAAAAATTCCTGATTTGCTTATTGGCATGTTCATGCAACCCGAATTGCCGAAGTAGAGAATCAATCTTTTCTGCCAATACCTTGCCGGATAGCTTATACAGCTTTCCATAATACATCAGATTCTCTTGGCATGACAATTCAGGGTATAACGCAATCTGTTGTGGTACCACGCCGATCTTGTATTTCAGTTCTTCGGTATTCGATTTCAAATTCAACCCGAGGACATTCACGTCTCCGGAATACTCTCGGATGAGTCCGCATAAGATAGAAATAGTCGTGGTCTTACCTGCGCCGTTGGGACCGAGTAATCCCACTATCTTGCCTTCGTCGAATGTAAAACTCAGATCATCCACCGAAGGATGTTCTGCATTTCTATAATGTTTGAAGAGATGTTGAACATGGACCATGCTGCCAGACTATAATTTTATTTTTGATAACAGGTCATGATGGGTCAGGTCGTATTGAATAGGCACTAGTGAAGCATAGCCATGGGTAAGGGCCCACACATCCGTATCCTTTCCCTTGTCGCGGTTTTGGAATTCGCCGGTGAGCCAGAAGTATTTTTTCCCGGTAGGGTCCAAACGCTCTACAAAGTTTTCATTCCATTTTGCATTGGCCTGACGGCAAGCTTTGATGCCTTTGAATTTCTTTAAACCAATTTTTGGAATATTGACATTGTATAAGGCTTTCTGCGGAATCTGATTTGAGATCATCTTATGTATAACTTCATTCGCAACTTGCTGTGCAAGTGAGAAGTCTCCATCGAAACTATAATCTTCATACGAAAAGCCTACAGCAGGAATACCTTCTATCGCAGCTTCCATGGCAGCACTCATCGTTCCTGAATAAATTACATTGATAGATGAATTGGAGCCGTGGTTGATGCCGCTAAAGCAGAAGTCAGGTTTTTTGTGAAGGACTTTGTCCACGGCGATTTTTACACAATCAACAGGTGTTCCAGAACATTGATAAGCTTCCACATCGCCAAACAGATTGACATGATTCAGACGAAGCGGCTTCCCTATCGTAATCGCATGCCCCATACCTGATTGAGGAGCATCGGGGGCCACTACAACCACACGGCCATATTGCTTGGCCACTTCAATCAATGCGGCGATACCGGGCGCTGTGACTCCGTCGTCATTGGTAATGAGGATGGTTGGTTTTTCGTCGACTTGTTTGCTGACCTTGGCTGTTTTACTCACAATCTATT
>CAIQUX010000290.1 GCA_903875055.1 uncultured Bacteroidota bacterium | reverse complement strand
CGAGCCGGCAAAACGAAGCTGTATTGATATACTGCGAGTTGCAGCCGGCGAAGTAGATGGTGTGCTTCAGGCTAACGAAATTGTGGAAGGTTTCGTAATCGCTGAGGTGCAAGCTTATTGAACTTATTGTCTACAATGTCATGCACCTTAGTGCACTACTTTTACGCTGAAATATGAAATCATCTTTAAATTGAGTGTTTTTCAGCAGGCCCTAAATACATGTACTTGTGAATTTGCATGGATACGCAAAATTTCAATTAAATTTATAGAACGATGAAAAGGATACTCGTTACATTACTGGCAATGCTCTGTTTGGTCGCCAATGCCACAGGGCATGGAAAATATGCTATTCATAAGGCAACAGAGCCATGCATTGATGTGTCTGGATTCATGGAGTTTTTGCCGGATTCATCTCGAAAACTGACGTTTGCCGAAATTACGTCAGATTCACTGGGAGCAAAATTCCAGGACTTCCTGGCATTCAAGCCCCAACAGACCTCTAATACAAGAGATGGGAAATCGGCAGTGTTCTGGGCTAAAGTATCGATTTCCAATGAGACGGATGAGCCGGGCAACTACTATTTTGAAACCGCAGGTTTCGATACGGTTACTATTTATTGGATCGACGGCCATAAAAAGCAGACCATCTATCACGATGCTGATAAGAAATACTCTTTAAACGACACGGTCAACCGGCTTACCTTTTTTGGACGGCAGCATATTTACATTTTGCCGGGCGAGGTAGCAACCGTTTACATCAGGTATGTGAGGCCGGCAGAAAGCCGCTGGTTTATTTTTAACCTTTTGCTATGGGATGTGCAACAATGCGCGGATGGGGTCACCTTGAATTTTACCATTCATAGTTTCTTCCTTGCCATTTTATTGCTCACGCTGATCTATACGGTTTTCCTTTACTATTCGTTCAGGGAAAAAACCTATTTATGGTTTTGCCTTATGGAAGCAGGTTTTATTCTATTGATCCTGGATTGGAGCAATGTTGGCATTGCATTTATTGGTAAGCACCAATTCTGGTCCTTGATAAGTAAGTATGTAGAAGTATTTGGGGTTGTGCCCGCCATTCAGATGGGCACCTATATGTTTGCCAGTAGTTTTATCCATTTTAAATCACTCTACCCACGGTTACACAGATTATTTATTGCAGCAATTGGCGTTGGCTTGCTCGTGTTGATTGTGGTATACCTGTTTTTGGGTTCCAACAAATTATTCAACAGCATCGAAAATAATTCTTATCTGGTATGGGGATTGCTCATACTATTGCTTTTCAGCATTGCCACGGTGAAGAAAGTGCCTTATGCATCCATCATGCTCATATCTCTGTTGCTTTTACAGATGCCAATTATCATTCCATTGGTATCGGGTGAGTTGCCGATAGTTTATTGGTTGGAAATTTCCATCTCGGCTCAGATCATTCTGTGGTTAGGCATCATTAGTTTTAAGATCAGGACACTCAGGAAGGAATATAGTAAGTCGCAGTCAGACCTCGTCGGTTCACTACAAGAAAATGAAAAACTAATCAGGAAACAGAATGAGGAACTGGAACAGAAAGTGGAAGAACGCACTGTCAAACTGAAAGCAGCCAATGAAACACTATCGGATACGATACAATACCTGAAAGAAACACAAGGTCAACTGATAGAAACAGAAAAGCAAAAAGAAAACGAAATATTGCGTACCCGCATATCGCAGGACATTCATGACGATATTAGTTCTGAACTCACCAAAATATCGTGGATGAGCGAACTGGCTAATCTGAAAGCACTGAAAGCCGACATGCAGGATGCCGCTTCGCTGCTTGAAAAAATTACAGCCTCTTCACGCGAAACAATTGTCAAGTTGGGCGAAATAATATGGGCCGTCAATCCTGATAATGACTCCCTGGAAAGTCTGCTCTCGTACATGAGGAATTATATGGCGAAGTTCCTCTCTGATACCGGGTTCAAATATGTGATCAACTTCCCGGATATTCAATCCGGGCCGCTGATAAACCCCGAGCTCAAACGAAACCTGTTCCTGGTCATGAAGGAATCGCTGAATAATGCGGTGAAATATTCACAGGCCAACATGATAGAGGTAGGCTTCCGGATTGAAGAAAACCAATATACACTTGTGGTGAAGGATGATGGTAAAGGCCTGAATATGGAAGTTGTGCAAGGTACGGGCAATGGCCTGAAGAATATGCGCGAACGGATGGAGCATATTAAAGGCTCACTCACTATAAACTCCTCACCCGGATCTGGTACAGAGTTAATTTTCCAGGGAAGGCTGTATTAAATGATTATCCGTTCAGCTACACCAATCATAGTTATTCTCACCTTCTTTTCTTTTTGCTATGATTGGAAAAAGAAACAAAAAAATCTAGGCTGATGAAAAATAGCTAACATGGCGCAATTGAACGAATAAGCATTAAAAAACGGAGATCTTCATTTATCTACTTTCATGTGATAACGTGCCCCGCCGGCCCATCGTAATTTTACATCATACTAATTCACTAACAATCTAAAACGAAACACAATGAAAAAGTTAAGCATAACAGAAACACAGACTATTAACGGTGGAATGTATACACACAACTAAATGGAAGATCTTCATTTCTCTACTTTCATGTGATAATGCGCCCCGCCGGCCCATCGTAATTTTACATCATACTTATTCACTAACAATCTAAAACGAAACACAATGAAAAAGTTAAGCATAACAGAAACACAAACTATTAACGGTGGAATGTACTCACACAACTAAATGGAAGATCTTCATTTCTCTACTTTCATGTGATAATGCGTCCCGCTGCCTGATAGTCCCATGGTTTATAATCATTCACCAACCCCTGCGATAAACGGGGCAAAACAAAAATTAAAAACAATGAAAAAAACAATGTCAGTACTCGGACTTTTCGCTTTATGTATGATGTTCTGTGCCTGCCCATTCGAATCAAAGGTGCCCATAGACAGCAAAGCGTTAAAAATTGACCAAAAGCTGCTCGGTAAGTGGTCGACCAATAACGGATCAAATGATGAGTATACAGTATCCCGCTCCGATGACCATTCCTACAGTATCAAGGTACATAATTTAAAGGATAAGACAGACAAAAACTGGGTGGCATTCGCTACACTGGTCAATGGCAAAACCTTCCTGAATATCTGTGAATACGGAAAAGGCCCTCAGGAAAAGAAATTCCTGTTTGCAAAGATTGAGATACAGGGAAATGACCAGATGATGGTAGAAACAGTGACTGAAAAGATCAATAAAGTCTTTAAAACAAGTGCTGAAGAGAAGAAGTACTTCGCCGACAATATGACGAGCACCCATTTCTTTGACGCGGAAAAGATTACCCTAACCAGGATCGGGAATGAACCGCAGTAGCTTTCAATCGATGAATTTTTAGACGGGCCACTCCTGCTCTTTTAAGTGGAAGTGTCCCATTTATCTACTTTCATGTGATAACGCGTCCCACCGGTCAATAGTAATTTTACGACATAATCATTCACAAACAATCTAAAAATAAAAATAATGAAAAAGCTAACTATAACACAAACTCAGACTATCAATGGTGGCGGTATGATGAATTAATTTGGAAGGACCGGTTATCTGCTTTCATGTGATAACTCTCGCCTTTCGCCAATAGTAATTTTACATCCTACTTATTCACTAACAATCTAAAACTAAAAAAAATGAAAAAGCTAACAACCCATCAATCGCAAACAATCTTGGGTGGCGGGGTTCAAATGAACTAAGTGCTTATGTATGTTGCTTCAAGAAAATTTGAAAATGCATTGAGGCACACCTTAATAGAAATAGATAATTATTTTTAGCCTATGGAACCTTTTCTCGGAATCATCAACACGCAGAGAACGAACCATGGTGTTCATAGGACCGAACAGTGCTTTCAAAAAGCATCGGGCAAGTTTCCAGGAGCCTTTAATAACACTTACCAACGAAGCACACCGGGCATTAGCCTACTTGGCAATTTTCAGCAGGCCGCCTCAGGCCATGTTACGGACAATCAACTATTTTTTTACGGGAACCTCTTTAACCGCAACGAGCTATCCTCACTTACCGGAGCATGCCGGCAATATGCCGGAGACGCAGACCTCGTATTGGATCTTATCGAAGGTAAAGGAATAGACGCAGTTAAAAACATCAACGGACAGTTTATTATCATCTATCGTGAGCAGGGAAAAATCAGCATTATCAGCGATCACCTTGGGGTAGCGCAATTATTGTACTATCATGATGACAATATCTTCCTGTTTGGCAGTGAAGTTAAATACCTGCTCACCTATCCCGATTGCCCATGCGGAGTGGATTGGGAAACAGGATTAAAACGCCCCGAAACGTACTTTGGCATTACGCCTTTTAAGAGTTATAAGACATGTTTTAAGGGCATACATCTGATGCCTGAGAGCAGCATCCTCGAATTGAACCTGCAAACAGGCAATGCCACCCTGCGGAAATACTGGACTCCTTATCAGCCGTCAAATGAGCCCGGTGCTGATAATAGGTCACCGGAGCAGGTGATGACAGAATATGCAAGCCTGCTGGAAGATGCAATTAAGATCAGGATGAACAGTGGGGCCACAACGTATTCATTGTTGAGCGGTGGTCTCGACTCATCAGCCATATGCGCACTCGCTGCACGGCATGGCAGTCTGGAAACTTTTTCAATCGTCACACAAACCACCTGCCTCGAGGACACCACATCGTTTTGCCACCGGATGTCGCAAGATCTTAATTTCAAAAATTCACAATTTCTGATCCCTTATCATGAGCTATGCTTTAACGCACCACTTTGGAAGCAGAGAGTATGGCGGGCCGAATCGCCTGTCAACCATACCGATTCGCTTACGAAAACGATGCTTCATTATGCCATACGCAGCAAATACCCCGAGGTGAAGTATTTGTTCACCGG
>CAIQUX010000289.1 GCA_903875055.1 uncultured Bacteroidota bacterium | reverse complement strand
TTTTCAGAAAATGTCAATGTCAGGAAATTTGATTTGGCAGCACTGACTTCTTTCTTCCAGCATTCCTGTAACAGATTGGCCGATTGCGCCTGCAACGTCATTGAGACGGAGCTGAACAATAAGATAAAGGCCGATTGAATAGTTTTTTTCATATGAATTCCAGTTTAAACACAATGGATTCTTCCATTGACTATTATTTTGAAGCCCAAAAGTACTATGGAATGCCGTTAATTTCCAACTAGACATTTTAAACCATCTCGGCGGATACATAGGAATGAAGGATCTCAGGTTTACTTGACCCGTCATATTGAATGACGAATACATTGCGACAAGGCTCTATGATACCTGTAGTAGTGAATACATCAAACTTAAAATCCAGTGAAAGAAGAGCATGCCGGTATTTATGATGATTGATATGAAGCCGCTCAATGATTTCACCACGCGATGTCCTGTCCAACTCCTTAAAATACTGAGTCGAAGGCTTTATCTTATGATATAGATAATAATCGATTGCAATCAGCTGATGCAAGACTTTATCGTCTGGCTTAAAAGTGAATGCATATTCTCCCAGAAAATTAAAAATATCTCCTATCGTATGCTTGTGAAAATTGGTGCGCTCTCCGAAGTAGGTTCCTAATCCTAAAAGAAAATCAAAAATGCTGTATTTCGATGTCACATACCGTAACGTAAAGGGAGCCCGTTTTTTATTCCAGTAAATTTCAAGCGCATTTTCAAGAATGACGATTTGTTCCAGCTCCTGCTTGGAAAGATATTTGCTTTCAATAATCTGGTAAGGCGGCATCGGATCAAACACAAAATCATGTTGTTCATGTTTGTCACGCAAAGGTGTCCCTTTCAGGAACTTCAGGAAACCAAGCTGAAGCTCAGGCGCAAACAACTTGAATACTTCTTCAAAACTGTATTTTATATCCTCAAAATAATCCAGCGCGAGTCCGACAATCAGATCGAGATGCATTTCAATCTTGTTCTCAAGCTGTCGTATGATATCACTGGTCTTATCAAAATTCTGTTTACGGCTTACTTCCAGATTCGCTTTCTGATTGACGGTTTGAATACCGATTTCAAAGCGGAATAAACCTTCTGGCACATACTCTTGTATGTATGCAATGATATCGGGATGAACGATATCGGCTGTGATTTCAAATTGAAATACATTTTCAGTCCGATGATTGGCCAAAATGAATTGAAAGATATCGATGGTGAAATCCTTTTTGATATTGAAGGTGCGATCAAGAAATTTGATCACCTTGCCATGCTTCATCAAGTATAACAAGGTCTCTTTAATAGTCGTGTCGGGCAGGTAACGAACCTTGTTGTCGAGACTGGCTAGACAGAATTCACATTTATACAGACAGCCTCTCGAGGTTTCAATATATAATACCTTATTCGCAAGATCCTCAGGCGGATCGTAGGCATATGGCATGATACCGGAAAAATTCTGTAAGTCAAACGTGGTACTCTTGGGATTATACATCACCTCACCATGTTCCTTGCGAACCAGACTGCTGACACTCCCAAGATTCGGATAGGAAAATAAAAACTCCTGAAAAGGAATTTCACCTTCACCGATAACGATGTAATCGATACAGGGAAGCGTTATCACATCCTGCCATTCATAACTCACTTCGGGGCCGCCAAGCATGATTTTCAC
>CAIQUX010000288.1 GCA_903875055.1 uncultured Bacteroidota bacterium | reverse complement strand
TATTTAATTATTAAGAGCTGATTATTATGCATATATTGGAGCCTGTTTAACGGGTTCTATCGAGAATGATTTAAATAATATCATCATACCGGAAGAAATGGATTCGATAACTTGTTATTCTTTTGACCAAATTTTCTTCTTCATTGAATAAATATAACAATCCACTAATTCATGTTATTTAACTCGGTAAGTTTTGCACTTTTCCTGCCGATTGTTTTCGTTCTTTATTGGTTTGCAACCAGAGGAGATCGTAAATTTCAAAATATTCTTTTACTCGTTTCAAGTTACTATTTCTATGCATGTTGGGATTATCGTTTCCTATTTCTTCTTATCTTTTCAACATTACTTGACTATGTAACAGGTATCAAAATCTATCAAGCTGAAGATTCACTCAAACGTAAATTCTGGCTTTGGCTTAGCATCTGCATCAATTTGGGATTTCTGGGCGTCTTTAAATATTATAATTTTTTTGCTTCAAGCTTGGCGGAAGGGCTTTCTGCACTTGGATTTAAAAGTAATTTTGAAACTATTAATGTGATTCTTCCGGTTGGCATTTCGTTCTACACGTTTCATGGATTGTCTTATGTAATTGACATTTATAAGAAAAGGATAGCACCAGAACGAAACTTTATCGACTATTCTGTATTCGTGAGTTTCTTCCCATTACTTGTCGCAGGTCCTATTGAACGTGCTACCCATCTTTTGCCGCAATTGCTTAAAAAGAGAACATTTGATTACACAAAAGCAGTGGACGGACTTAGGCAAATCATATGGGGACTTTTCAAAAAAGTAGTAATTGCTGATCATTGCGCTGAATACGCGAATACGATTTTCAACAATTCAGCAAGTTACTCAGGCAGTACACTGGTCATAGGTGCCTTATTCTTTACCTTTCAGATTTATGCCGATTTTTCAGGCTATTCAGATATAGCCATTGGAACTGCACGGCTTTTTGGAATCGATTTGCTCCGCAACTTCGCCTTTCCATACTTTTCAAGGGATATTGCTGAATTTTGGCGTCGATGGCACATATCATTGTCATCATGGTTCAAAGATTATCTTTATATACCCCTTGGAGGAAGCAAAGGAGGAATATGGATGAAAATTAAAAATACTTTCATCATTTTTCTAGTCAGCGGCTTCTGGCACGGTGCTAATCTGACGTTCATCATTTGGGGAGGATTAAACGCTCTTTTTATCATGCCTTCTATCATTTTTAATACACATCGAGACAATCTCGACATTGTAGCAAAAGGAAAATATCTTCCTTCTATAAAAGATGTACTTTCTATCGTTTCTACGTTTGGGCTCACTGTATTTGCGTGGATTTTTTTTCGTGCAGAAAGTGTACAACAAGCTGTAGCTTATATCTCGACAATAGCATCATTCTCAATTTTTACAATTCCTCATTTTAATGGAATCGAACGATCGCTACCTATTGTGGCACTGACCATCATTTTCATGTCCATTGAATGGATTGGAAGAGAACAACAATATGCAATTGCACAATTGGGACTCACATGGTGTCGAGCAGTTAGATGGTTGATGTACTATTGTATCATTTTTGCAATCTGCTACTATGCTGTGAAGGAACAACAATTTATTTATTTCCAATTTTAATACATCATGAAGCGATTCTTCGTCACCCTTTTGTTGTTCAGTGCACCACTGGTATTTGTTTTTATTATATTAGAATGCTCGTTGCGAAATATCAAAAGTGGCTATGAAGCCAAATTGAAAGGCCTTATTAAAGAGGGCAATCAAATTGAGATTCTGATTACAGGAACTTCACATGCAAGTGATGGCATCAATCCGGCTGGTTTCAAACAAAAAGCATACAATATGGCTTATGGTTCCCAGTCCATTCTATATGACAAGGAAATAATCCTAAAGTACCTACCCATATTGCCCAACCTGAAGTATGTGCTTATTAGTATCGATTATCCTTCCTTGTATTGGGGGTTTAATGAGAATATCGATTATTTTTATTATCGTTATTATGGAATCAACATCCGAAATAAAAATTACATCAAGCAGAATTTCTCACAGTTCTTATTCGGTTATTCACCTAAACCTGCAATGAAACTTCTTGCGAATTATTACATGCACAAAAACAATGATAGCTTGGTGGATGGATACATCGGCTCGGAGGGCACTGACAAGGGCAATCTTTCCGATCTTTCCGGCAAGGAAAGGGTTTCTGTCTTCGAAAAGGATATACGTTCATCTGAAGAACATAAGTTCATCTGTCACGAATTGGATACCTTAATTTCTATATTGAAACAACACAACATAACACCTATACTAGTCACGGCTCCTTGCTATAAAACGTTTACAATGTTTCTGGACCCTAAAATTTCAAATGAGAATCAGGCCTTCATCTTTGATTTACAGAAGAAGTACAATGTATTCTACGTCAATTCTCAAAATGACCCGTCATACCAAGAAAATGACTTTTATAATAATGATCATTTGAATAGAGCGGGTGCTACCAGATATGCCTTATTTCTTGACAGTGTGATACATGATTTACCAAAACAAAGCCTGAAATAAGAATCAATGAACATGCGTTAAATGCATGAAGACCACCTAGTACAAACAAAAAAAGGTTGCCATCTCTGATAGCAACCTTTCGAATATTGTATATGAATTATTTCATTCTCTTTTCTTTGATACGGGCAGACTTACCTGAACGTCCACGTAGATACAATATCTTCGCTCTACGAACTCGTCCAGCCTTATTCAATTCGATAGATTCGATATTCGGAGATTGCACCGGAAAAGTACGCTCTACACCCACATTGTCACTCATCTTACGAACTGTGAAGGTTTGCGTGATTCCTTGCCCCTGACGCTTCAGGCAGACACCTTTAAAGGTCTGGATACGCTCTTTGTTTCCTTCCTGAATCTTATAATTTACAGAAATGCTGTCGCCTGCTTTGAAGTTAGGCACCTCTTTGATAGTGGTCAATTGGTCTTGTACGAATTTTACTGCTTCTTGCATGACGTTTTATTTTTGGAAGTGCGAAAGTAGTGCTTTTTAGTAATAAATAAAACTTTTATTGAAAAAAAAACCGCCCGCTTTTGCGGACGGCCTTAAGTAGTTTAAATTGACTATGGGAAAATCCCTAATTCCATATAAGAAACCCCAACCTTGTTGATCGAATTAACGAAAGCGGCTGTTCTCATATCCGTAATTTTCTTATTTGCCATCCAGATATCTCTGATTTCATGATATGATCCCATCATGGTGTCTTCAAGACCGCTATGAACCAAATCCACCTCATCAGGTCCATGAAGTATCACACTACGCTCTGCCTTGGAAACTTTTTTACCTGTCAGACTTTCTATTGACCCGAGTATACTTGTATTCATATTTTCGCTGAAACGCTTTTCCATACGACCATAACGTACATGGCTCAGGTTTTTCAACCATTCGAAATACGAAACAGTTACACCACCTGCGTTGATATACATATCAGGTACAACCACCACACCTTTCTTATTCAGGATTGCATCTGCATCAGGCGTTAATGGCCCGTTGGCAGCTTCGGCAATGATTCTTGCTTTGATTCGAGGTGCATTATCTCCATTAATTACATTTTCAAGTGCAGCAGGAATCAGGATATCGCAAGCCAGTTCCAATGCTTCACCAGATTTTTTGTAGCTTTTGGCGCCCGGGTAATTCAAGATCGAACCTGTCTTCTTGCGGAATGCAACAACAGCTTCCAAATCCAATCCTTTAGGATTTGAAATCGCTCCTTCATATTCGGCGATACCTACAATGGTACAACCGCCTTCCTGGAAATATTTGGCTGCATGATAACCTACATTACCCAATCCTTGCACGACAACAGTCTTATCTTGCAATCCAATAGTCATGTTTAATTTCTTCATCATCTCGGTATCATTACACATTTCACGAACACCGAAATAAACCCCCAAGCCTGTTGCTTCTGTACGGCCTCTTACTCCACCTTGAGTGACAGGTTTTCCTGTTACGCAACCAGCGGCATCGATTTCACCAGGACGAAGACTGCTATAGGTATCAACAATCCAGCTCATTTCACGTGGACCAGTCCCATAATCAGGAGCAGGTACGTCGATGCCAGGTCCGATAAAATTTTTCTTTACTAACTCTGCCGTATAACGACGAGTTATTTTTTCCAAATCGTAAGGCGTCAAGGCCTTAGGGTTAATTTTAATACCTCCTTTGGCACCACCAAAAGGAACATTCACAATGGCACATTTGTACGTCATCAATGCAGCCAATGCCATCACCTCATCCTGATTGACATCCATACTGAAACGGATACCGCCTTTCACAGGTAATTTGTGATGAGAGTGTTGTACACGATATGCTTCGATCACTTCTACCTTCTCACCGATCTTAACCGGAAATTTCATGCTGTAAACACTGTTACACGCTTTGATCTGATCAAGTATCCCTTTGTCTTTGATGTTGGTAAAAGGTGCTGCCTTATCGAAATTGCGCTCTACGCTTTCGAAAAAACTGTAATGCGATGCCGTTGGTTTTGAAGCTTTAGCCATGGTATTTTTAATTTTTATTGTTAGAGAATTTATGGATTACGATTTCTAAGTATTAGTGTTTTTCCTGCTGCTTTTTTTCAAGTTTCATCAATCTGCGTTCGATATGCAGTAGCAAAAAAATGATGCCGGCAAAGATAGTAATCAACACTAAAACTACAAGGTAAATTTTACCGTTTTGGTGCAAGACATCAGCCATTTCAACTGCATTCGGATCGCCTCCCTGGGCCTTTAAAAAATAACCTGTAAACAGGAGACAGATAGTGAGAAAGTATTTAGTCAGATTTTTCATACAAATAGTTCTGGGTTTTCAAGTTTTTTAGTCCTGTATCTGAGATCAAATATCCAGACACCTAATAATATCCAGCCAAACATGGCCGGTATCGATAATTTGCGAAATGAGGCCGCTTGGGTGTAAAGCGCCTCAAAAGGTTTACTGTCTGTTCCGGGATGCAATGATTTAAAGTGTGCCGGAATGATGAATAAAAGTGGCACCAGCAACGCGAAGGCAAAAACATTATAAACTGCTGCCAACCGGGCTTCCTTATTCGGATCCTTGACGGAATTTCTGAGTACCAGATAGGCAAAGTAGGTAAGCAGACAAAGAGCCGCTCCTACCTGTTTCGGGTCATTGCTCCACGGCGCACCCCACGCAATATTGGCCCATTCCATACCGGTCAGCATGCCGAAACATCCGAAGGCAATACCGACATTGACAAATTCACGAGATACGATATCGTCCTTAATCTGATTTTTTCGCAAAAACTTCAGTCCGTAAATGGATGAAACCAGAAAACAAGTAATCATCACATACCACATCGGGACATGATAAAACAGATTTCTTGCAGATTCATTTAGTTTGGGAATAGCCGGTACCGGCAGCAGAATCCCTCCTGTAAAAATGTAAAGAAGGAGAAGTGCACATAAAATTTTCCACCAATATTTAGCCATAAAAAAATGTGGTTGCAAATATAGTAGTAAGAAATTAGTATTTAGCCATTCAATAAAAAAAATGTTTAGAATGGCCAGACAAAGATGTCATACAGCAAAATCATGCGCTCTTATATTGCAACCATCTAAACCCGCTAAATGCAATAATCGCGATTCCCGACAAGACAAACCACAAGGCACTGAATCCGAAATGTGCTATGATATTAGTCCCCAATAACGGAGCTGCTATCTGTGCAATGGACCAACTCATTGAATATAAAGCCATATACTGCCCCATGCTTTCTTGTGGAGCTCTGCTTATAGCAATAGTGCTCATGAATGGCATGGCAAACATCTCAGATAAGGTAATCAGAAACATACTGATGACCAGTATATAGGTGCCATGAACGGGTACTAATACCATGAAACCGATGATTAAAAAGAAAATACCCAATGAAATAAAATTAAACTTAGTCCACCGATGCTGTATGAAGTATATCAGGAACATTTCAATCACTGCCACCCCTATTCCATTGAATGCCATCAACCAACCAATATGCTTTTCACTCATTTGATACACATTCTTATAAAACAAAGGAAGCGAGGTGAAAAATTGAAAAAACGCAGTAGCATATAATGTGGTGAATACCAGAAAGGCCAGATAGAACCTATCCTTGTATGGACTTTGATTCGAAACCACTTTAGTGACATCACCGGATGCGTGCTCGAGCGGGTCTAATGATGAATCTTTTAATGACCCTTCTTCACTAAATCCTTGTTGAACAGCCTTAGGTATCGGTTTCGGTAATACAAACCAGATAAAGGTTGCAGCAAAGATACAGGTCAACCCATCGGCCCAAAACAAGAAGGTGTAACTGATGGTAGCCAATAAGCCTCCTAAAATTGGTCCTATCGTAAAACCCAGATTCATGGCCAAACGATTGAGTGCGATGGCTTGCGGATAGTTCTTCTTACTTGAATAGTTTGAAATCGAGGCTGAATTGGCAGGCCGGAAGGCATCACCTGTGGCGGTCACCATAAAAGTAAAGAAGGCAATCAGCCAATAACTATGCATCTGTCCTAAGATCAACAGCATGAAACCACTTAATAACAGACTCCATACCAATATCGGATAATACCCGATCTTGTCGACCAGCTTCCCCCCTACAAAAGCGCCACACAGAGAACCTGTTCCGAACATGGCCATGACGAAACCTGCCTGAGGAATGGAAAATTGGAGATGCTTGGTAAGATACACACTCATAAAGAGCAGGACCATGGAACCGCAACGGTTGATGAACATAGCCATGGCAAGAATCCACATATTTCTGCTGATTCCGGCGTATGCTTTAACGAATAGGCTGTCTTTGGTTGATTTCAAAATATGAATGATACGAACGCTACTTCATGATTTCATGCCCCATCTTGTCGCGTTTAGTTTTAAGATATTCTTCATTATGAGGATTAGAGTGCATTTCAATGGGAACGACTTCCACGATTTCGAGACCATAACCCATCAGACCAGCGCGTTTCTTCGGATTGTTAGTCATTAGTTTGATCTTAGACACATTGAGCATTCGCAGAATCTGGGCTCCGATACCATAATCACGTTCATCCATTTCAAAACCGAGTTCCAGATTGGCCTCGACCGTATCTCTTCCTTGCTCTTGCAATTTGTAGGCTTTCAGTTTATTCAATAGCCCAATGCCCCGCCCTTCCTGATTCATATAAAGTACCAACCCTTTGCCAACGTTGTTCACCATCTGCATGGCATGCTGAAGCTGCTCACCGCAATCGCAACGCAATGAATGAAGGATATCGCCGGTAAAACATGAACTGTGCACACGCACCAATACTGGCTCATCTTCGCCCCAATCACCTTTTTTCAGGGCGTGATGCAGTTCATTGGTCTTGAGATTCTTAAAACTGATTAATTCAAAATCGCCGTATTTTGTCGGCATATTGACCCGTATCTGTTCTTCAACCAGGTTTTCGGTTCGCAATCTATATTCAATCAGGTCTTCAATAGAAATGATCTTCAGATTATGCTCTTGGGCGATTTCCATCAGACGGGGCAATCTCGCCATTTCGCCATCCTCATCTATTATTTCAACAATCACACCAGCCGGTTCAAAACCTGCCAGCTTGGCCAAATCGATAGCCGCCTCCGTGTGCCCAGCACGACGAAGAACGCCTTCGCGTCTGGCTTTTAATGGAAATATATGTCCTGGGCGAGCCAAGTCACCCGATTTTGTGTCGGGGTTAATCAACGCTTGAATGGTTTTAGAACGGTCGTGCGATGAAATGCCTGTCGTGCAACCATGTCCAATCAGATCGACCGATACGGTGAAAGGAGTCTGATGTAATTCAGTATTATCCTTCACCATCAGGTTAAGCCCCAATTCTTCACAACGATCTTCTATCAGTGGGGCACAAATCAGTCCGCGACCAAATTTACTCATGAAGGTAATGATTTCGGGCGTTACGTTCCGGGCGGCTGTCAAAAAATCACCTTCGTTTTCCCTGTCTTCGTCATCAACCACGATCACGAGTTTGCCATTCTTAATATCTTCAATGGCACTTTCTATTGTATTCAGCATGCGGGCAAAGTTATGGAAAAAAGGGAAACCTGAAATAGATAAAAGGAATGAATCATTCTAGCTATCAAACCACCTTAAACAAAACTTAATCTACTCATCAAAGCATTTTTTTAAAGTGGTTTAGTCATAAAATTCATCAGTATATTAATTTGTGTAAAATGAGTCACAAGAATGAATCTTCAAACCAAACATCCGAATATGTCACAGCTCATATTTCGAAAAAACAAAACCAGGAGTGTATTACAAAGAAGTCATTGCATGCACCAAAGGCTTCAAGAAATGAGTTTCTACCGAGCTTACTCCGCTTCTTTTATTTTCTCTGCAATGTAAAAAACAATATATTTGTTCAGCATTCAAGCAATGAAAGTATTTATTTCCTTGATCCTCATTCTTTCACATCTGTTTTCGACAGTGGGCTTCAGTATGGAAATTCATGAGTGTAATGGCGAAAAATCGTATTCTTTTTTCGGATATCAGCTTAGTTCACATTGCGAGTGTAATCACGAAAGCCCAGCACATAAAAAGGACTGTTGTAAAGATAAAAAAACAATTATCAAGGCTGATCTGAAAGAGAAAATGAGTAATAAATTGGTTATTGCCAAATCATGTGTTGAGATAGTCGATTTGAAACAAATTGCAGCATTTTCAGATAATGAAATTAATCAAAAAGGAGCCAGCCACTCTGCTTTTGGCGCACAGTCTCCACCCGGTCACTCGCCGCCATTGTACCTTTTGTACAAGACTTTCTTAATCTGAATTAAAACATCTGATTTAATGCTATTACAAATTGTAACTAGCAAATGTATTTGACCCAAAGAGTCATTTCAAATGTATTCAATTTTTCTTCAAATAAACTTCATACTAAAACAATTAAAAATTAAAACAATGAAAAAACTAATCTCAACATTTACGCTGGCTTTATTGCTGCTAACTTCTTTGTCAAAGGCTCAAACAGCTGCAGACTTTACTGCGACAGACTGCAATAGTGCAAGTCATAATCTCTATACTGAACTCGCTGCCGGAAAAGTCATCGTAATTACCTGGGTCATGCCATGCAGTTCTTGCATTAGCGGCGCATTATCCGCGTATAATGCAGTTCAAAGTTTTGCCACATCTAATCCTGGAAAGGTCTTCGACTATCTAGTGGATAATGTTGGCGATACCCCCTGCTCTTCATTATCATCTTGGGCAACTACGAATGGTATTGATATAAGTAAAATTAGCGTTTTCGGAAATTCCCCGGTCACAATAGATGAGAATAACTACGGCGGCGCAGGCATGCCTCATGTAATTGTAATCGGACCGAATAAGACTATTTATTTCAATCAATTAAATGGCGCTGCTAATAATCAGGCGGCCATTACGGCGGCCATTGCGGCGGCTTTGGCTCCTGTAGGTATTGATGATAAGGTACTGGCAACCATTGCTATTTACCCTAACCCGGCTACAAATTTACTTACCATCAAAAGCGCTACTGATATAGATTACATAAACATTAAAAATATGGATGGCAAAACGGTTTCTTCAATTGCCGGTGCCGCAATTAAAAATATAACTGTCAGTGATTTAGCGGCAGGGAATTATTCCATTCAGCTATTTTCAAAAGAGAAACTGGTTTCGCAGGGGACATTTACCAAACAATAATCTACAAACTACTAACAATGAAAACTAAAAAAATGATGACTGCGCTGTGCGCATCGATGCTCATGATGTTCTTCTGTCTTACAGCAGATAACGCCTTTGCAAAAACAAAATCCAAACATTCCAAATCGAGCGTTTGCTGCGTGATGAAGGATGGTAAAATGATGTGCATGAAATCCGGCAAAATGGTCCCGATGGATAAAGACATGATGATGAAAAACGGAACGAAATGTACCGCTTCCGGTGAATGCATCATGAAAAACGGAGAAAAAATACAAATGAAAGACGGTGAATGCATGGACATGAAAGGGAAAATGGATAAGTGCGATATGATGGATACGAAATCCAATACAGGTAAAGCGAAAGACAATAAACATGATAAAGCCGTAAGCTACACTTGCCCTATGCATGCAGACGTAACAAGCACTAAACCAGGCCAATGTTCAAAATGCGGCATGGACTTGGAGAAGAAGAAATAAATAATATAAACATCGGTTGTTCACTTACATGAACTGTTCTATCGATGGCTGCCTTCCTAATTAATGGAGTATACAAACGGACCAGTTGATCTCATTGACCAATTGGTCCGTTTTCTTTTCAACAGTCCATTCATTGGGAAGAACTTAACAAGATTGCCATCAGCCTGCCAAACGACATTGATGAATACGAACTACTTTTGGTTCCGATTCGATAGCGACTGCATGATAAGTCATTAACATCCGTTCACTTACTTTGCAACAAACGATCACTTAATTACCAGTTATGATAAAAGCAGTCCTTACCTTCATGATCACATGTTGCCTTCTTACATCTCAGGCCCATGAATTACTGAAACTAAATGGAAAAATAAGCGGAATCATCGTCGATTCTCTAACGAATCAGCCTCTTGAGTACGCTACAATTACCCTTCTCTCCCAACATGACCACAAACTCGTAAACGGCAGTAAGACAGACGAGAAAGGTCAGTTTAAGATCATCAATATAGAGGAAGGCGCCTATCTCATGGAGGTTAATTTTATCGGTTACCGTCAAAAGGAGATACAACCTGTCATCATCGATAAAGACCATGCGAATGTTTCATTAGGTAACATCAAGATTTCTGCGAAACAAACCGGTTTAAAAACGGTGACTGTTACCGCTCAAAAAGAACTGATAGAGAATAAGATTGATAAAATGGTTTACAATGCCGATCAGGATATCAGTTCACAAGGCGGTGTGGCTGCCGATATACTAAAGAAAGTACCGCAAGTTTCCGTGGATGTAAATGGCAATGTAGAACTTCAGGGAAATGCCAATATCCGTTTTCTGGTGAATGGCAAACCTTCGGCCCTTTTTGGAAGTAATATCACCGATGTATTGCAATCGATTCCCGCCAGTCTGATACAACGAATCGAAGTGATCACCAGCCCCGGTGCCAAGTATGATGCGGAAGGAACAGGAGGTATCATCAATATTATTCTAAAGAAAACAAGCGCTCAAGGCATCAACGGCAATATAAGCGTATCGGCCGGCTCACGTTTAGAAAACGGGTCGCTTAATCTGAATGCGCGTAAAGGCCGCTTCAGTTTGAATGCCTATCTCAGCGGAAATGCGCAATTGAGTTCTTCTACAAAAAATTCGTCCGAACGTGTCACCTATGACAGCCTGAATACATCACATCTGTTACAACAGGGCAATAGTGATATTCAACGGACAGGATACCAATCGGGTTTGGGATTTGATTGGGAACTATCCCATACCAACAATCTCTCCGGTGCCGTGTCCTATCATTTTATGGGAAATGACACTAAAGGGAGCATTCTGAGAAAATCGCTACTCCTTGATACAAACGGTAATGAACTCTCCGATGTGCAGGATATGATGGGTTCGTCGAGTTCTCTTCATACGCGTTCATCGGATTACAACCTAAGCTATAAACACACATTCAAACAAGAAGGACGTGAACTTGAATTATCCGCTAATTCTTCCCGATCAAACACTTATGAGAAATATGGACAGACACAACAATCCAACTTGTCATCGACGATATTGAATGGAACAAAGGGTAACAATCCGGGGAATGAGAGCGAAACGAATATCAATCTGAACTATACCCATCCGTTCACTAAAAATTTTCAGATCGAGACAGGAGCCAAAGCCCAATTCAACATGATTAAAAGTAACTCAGCTAAATATCTGCTGGATACCCTTTCCGGAGATTATGTGTTCTCGAACTCACAATCCACCGCCATCGATTACAATCGTCAAATTTATGCAGGCTATCTTTCTACCACCTTCAAAGCCCTGAATTGGTTGGATGTGAAAGCCGGCGGACGTGTTGAATCGACTCAAATTACGGCTGATTTTTCAAACTCTGGTAAGCTCACCCTTGCTCCTTATCATACTTGGGTGCCGTCATTGGTACTGGCGCATACGTTTAAGAATAGACAAACACTGAAGATCAGTTATTCGCATCGTATACAACGACCTGATTACCGGGACCTGAATCCCTTTATCAATGCCAGTGATCCGAAGAATATCAGTACCGGAAACTCAAACCTGAAACCTGAAATCGGCGATAAGATTGAACTCAGTTATAACCGTAACTTTAAGAAAGGACTGAGTATTAACACCACCTTATTTTATCGTGGCAATACGAATGATATCCAAT
>CAIQUX010000287.1 GCA_903875055.1 uncultured Bacteroidota bacterium | reverse complement strand
TTGGGTAATATGATGACGCATTTGTTCAGCCTTGCTCATTGTTGAAGTCTCCATCAGGCAAAGGTCAACTATCGTTCAGTTGATGCCAAGATGGGGTTGGCATTGGGGATACGTTATTAATCGTCTTTTGGAATTGTATCATTTACTTTTTATTCCTTTTTAAGTAAGAAGTTTCAACTAGGTTTTACTAATTAATAAGTTCGGCATGAATTGTCCCCTTCGGATTTAATTAAGTAATATCTTAAACACACTTACTTTTTCAATCTTGAAAGTATCAACTCAACTAGTTCAAAGATATTAGTGCAATGAGTTTCAGGTTGATTTCTTTCATTTGTTGAGTAGTTCTTTTTAGCATTTTGAATTGCCTGTTCAGCATTCTTCGGATGATTTCTGAAATCAAAACCTCCTGGTATGCAATCATTTAGATGCTTTTTCCAATTATCCACGTTGTCTTCAGGAGTTTCTTCAAAAAAATGGTAGTATAACCAAACTTCAAAAGACCTATTACTTTGCGCTAAATTGATTTGATGCCCACTTTTCTGGATTGTCTCTTTTAATTTTTCGACATCATCCATTTTGTCGTCAGTATCAATACATAACCATATTAAATCAGTTTTTGGATCATAGTCACTTTCATCCTTATCAATTATTTCAACACAATATTTAAAAAGTCCTAAATGAGAGTTATTGCCATCACTAGGAAATGGAACGATATATAGATTTAGGTTAGTTGATTTTCGTTTAAAATAATTAAAATAGCTAGGTTCTGTATTTTGTCCTTCACAGAATAAGTATATTAAACCGCCATCTTTACTCGGTTGAGGTTTTTCATAAATTGATTTAAATAATCTCATACGTTTTAGTTTGTAAGAAAGGGGATAGCTCCGTACCGTCCTTGCAAATACCCATTTTGTATATTTTTAGTTCTATGAACTTCGAAATTGCTTAACGGTTCCATATGAGTTGCACCTTTTTCATTTTTCTCACACAACCATATTTCATCTGTACGAATAATAGACTGATCTAACAAATGTGTTTCATGTGTTGTAAATATTATTTGTCCTTTAAGGCTTTTGTTACTAGAAAACATTGAAATTAAATCTTTGATCAATTTGGGATGTAAACTCCTTTCGATTTCGTCAATAAAAATTGTTAGTCCGGAATGTATGATATAGAATATTGGTAAAAGTTCCATTAATCGTTTGGTACCATCACTTTCATCTTGAAATCGAAAGGAATGGTCATCGTCTACACCAAAATGTTTGAATAAAAGCGTTTTGGCAAAATACATCCATTTTTCATGTGTAAATACTATCGACTCTCTAACATTCTCTTTGTAATTTTGAATAGGAATATTTTCTTGAGAGCGTTCTAAATCCTTCTTAACTCTTTCCAATAAATCCGTCTCATTTTTACCAAAGTACTCGTCCAAAGGCACAATTTCTATTTCGATTGCTTTAATGCCAGTACCATAATTGCAAATTTTTTCATCCAAGAACTTTTTAAAAGCTGAATTTTTTTCTATAAAAGTTGTTAGATGCCTCACTTTCGAGTCAAAATTAAGCTGTAAACATTTTTTATCAAACCAATTAAATGCATCAACAATTACTTCAAATTTACCAGAACTGTATTTATTAAAAATATAAATCAGCAAATCATCTTCTTGCAAAATACTTTCTTTAATTAAATCAATTAATTGATTTTCCATATTAGTTGAAGTGTCAATCTCAATATCATATTTACCAGTACTTTTTGTTTTACTAAAAATCAATTTTCGCATGAACAGTAAGGACTCCTTTCCTTTCTTAATTGTACTTAATCTTTCATTCAATACTTTATTTTCAATAATATCTAAGCAATAACAAAAATGTTGTCGTTCGGTATAAAATTCAATTAAGAATTCAATAGGGAGGTCCTTATTAATTTTGTTTAATTTGAAGTAATTATTGGATATGTCATTTACTATTTTTCCCAATTTGACCGAATCTATCAAACTTTCAATTGCTTTAATAAAATTACTCTTACCACTAGCGTTAGCTCCATAGATGGCGGCCATTTTAAGCACATTAATTTCATTATTCAGTGTAATTCTGTGATTTTCCAAGTTGGTAATTCGTGCAGGAAGCATATTAAACTCAACAGAATCATCAAATGAGAGGAAATTTTTTATTTCAAACTTAATTAGCATACTGTGAAAATTTCACGCAAAGTATTACTAGTTTTTGTTAAATGCTAATATTTTTGTATTATAAGCTACTAATCGTTAAAAAATCACAATAAGGCGCCCATTTGAGATTTTCAGATTTTCTACGCCACAAGGCAAGAAAAATGCTCTCAGGCACTCTGCGTTTCCACGAATATTAAAGCTTGCTACCCTAAATTCCACCTAAAGCATAAAAAGAAGTTGAATACTTCGTACTCTCAACTCCAAAGTCAATCAATCACACCCGTTTACACAATCTCCTTTACACCCCCTCACTTACAGCCCGTCATCGGTCATAATGGCGTCGTCACTTATCATAGATGCGTGGGTGTTTATCATTATCCTATGGTTGGCGGTCATAATGGCATTGTTGCTTATCATAGAAGCGTCGCGGTTTATCATTATCGCATCGTCATGTATCATGGAAGCATGGATGTTTATCATTATTGTATGGTTGGCGGTCATAATGGCGTCGTCGGTTATCTTATAGGCGTGGGTGTTTATCATTATCGTGTGGTTGGCGGTCATAATGGCATCGTCATTTATCATGGAAGCGTGGGTGTTTATCATTATCGTATCGTCAATTATCATTTAGGCATTGCGGTTTATCATGTAAGCATGCCATGCAGTCATATTCGCAAGGTCATTTATCAAAATGGTCTGGTGTATTGGCCATAAAAAAGGCCCTTGCATCATGCAAAGGCCTTGAACCACAGTAATGAAAGATTGCTATTTCTTAGGATTTCTTCTGAACGCAATTCCCTTCACCATCTTAAACTCATTGCTGCTGGTGCCAAACGCCCCTTTGATATATTGCTTGCAGGCTTTGGCCACATCCAACATACCCGTATCGGTGTCATACAAGGTCTTGTCTCTCAGACCACGAGCCATCTCCACCGGTGCCAATAGGGTACCAAGGTTGTCATTAGCCGTCTTCATGGTCGTCGCAAGGGCTTTCAGCGCTGTCACTTTCAAGGTGGCTTCGTTCGGGGCATACTTCGCCTCGTTGGCATACAAATCGGCCAACTGCTTAAACCCATCCTGTTTTTGCACAAACCCCTGATGACTGTTGCTCACCGAGTTCGGGTCAGGACTGCCATCGGCCTGTTTCTTCAAGGTCACATTAAATCCGCGAATACGGTCGGCCAATCCCTTCGCATCGTCCTTCAAAGCCTGACTGGCCTTGGTGCTGTTGAGATACCCTATCGTACGGGTAATCAGTTTGTTCAACGACTCGAATAGTTGCGCCCTGTCATTGATGGGATTTTTGCTGTTTTGCAGTCCTAAGGTCAGTGTGGCGTGCGCGTTGTTGGCTGTCGTCCACAACGCCGTCAGTTTGATCAGGGTGAGGTCTGCATTACTGGGGTTATAATCGGCACCCATCGCGCCGCATTTGTCTGCCAGTAATTTAAAGTTTGAAATGTTTACCGAATGTCCGGTTTCTGAAATGCTTGCCATAGTTTAAAAAGTTTTTTGGTTATAAAATAATGTATAGCATTTCAAAAATAAGGACTTAAATAATTCATTTTTAGGCAAATGTGTGAACACCCCGTTTGAATGTATGAACACCCCGTTTGAATGTATGAACACCCCTTTCTAATGTATGAATGCGGATTTTGATACCCCGATTTTCAACTATTTTCACCCAATCGCTATGATAATTGACGACAGAATTAAGCCAATTTTCAACACTGAAAAGTATTTATTTGCACTCTTTGGTATCATGATATCTGTTACTTTCAGTTCAAGAGTTTGCCATATGAAAAGTTTCATTACGATCGCTTCGGTAATAGAAGTTCCGGGTAACAAAAAAGGCTGCCCTTGTGAGACAGCCTCTTATTATGACAAAAAGGGATTCGAAAAAATAGTTTATTCAACCACTACTTTACGGATAAAGTTTCCTTTGTTTGAAATGATCTTCAGCATATAACTGCCTTTGGCATAATTCGACATATCCAACTCGGTCACAAATTCACCATTCACCTGATCGAATTTCTTCTCGTCCAATATCGCACCCGTAATACTCATAGTTTGTATCGTCAGGTTAGTGGCTTCAGCAGCCGTCAATCCCACATATACCTTACCTGAAGTAGGGTTAGGATAGACACCGATATTTCCAATCGCATACACATCGTTCACCGCACTTGGTCCAAGTTGTTTGTATTTAAACGAAACCAGATAATCCTCCGTCTCGCCCGATTCATATAAACCGACGCCCGTATCTGAGGCGGCATTAGCCGACAAATCATTATTCAAGACCACACGTAAACCGGTAGCTGTATTGATGGCAGGGAATTGAGGCGTGCGGATATAAGCATACAAATAATACGAACTGATGGTTGATACACCCGAGAAAACTCTCTCCTGCGGAATATCATACACCTGATTATTATTGTAATCGATAAATATGGTCACCTTGGCATCAGCATGATTGGCAAAACGCATGATATCATACACGGCAAATTTGTATACGCTGTCTGTAAAGAGCTGCATGGCACCGAAGCTGGTGCGGTCTGTACGGTTTTTCACAGCCATCGGGTTCAATAAATGGGGGCCGCCGGTGATATACGAATAGATATTGTTGTTTGAGGTAGAATCGGCTATCATAAAGCCACCCACATCACTTGTATCATTCACACCACCTACAGCAACACTTTGTCCATAACAAGCAAACGGAGGATTCATAACCACATGCATCACATTCGAATACGCATTGGAAGTTCCACTACACGTTGTTCTGAATCTGAACCACGATTGGTTGTTCACCGTGTATGAAAGCGTATCATAAATCGCACCCGGAATATCTGTAAATGTGGTACCGTTGTTCGAATACTGCCAGTTGAAACTGAGGTTCAGATAAGTCAGGTCATGACCGGTATCATTCAGGAATAACTTATAACCAGGACAAGTAACAGTATCACTGATTGTTGCCACACCCGGATTAGGCGGTGTATGACAAGGAGGTAAGGATATGTTGATCAGATAATCTTCTGTTTCTCCACTCGGATAGGTGCCGCATGGCGTTGTAGTGGTATTGGTACCAAACACACGATACACGACACGCATGCCGGTTAGACCAAATAAAGCCGTTGAAGGCGTGGTAAAAGTTGACGTCATGATTTGTGTTCCGGCATTCAAAACACCACCTCCCACATTTTCAGTGATAGGATCAAATACACCATCATGATTGAAATCAATGAATACTTTTGCATAACCATTATAGAAGGTGCCGATCTGTGTAAATGCAGTCACTTTCAAATCATAGGTACTGTCTCTGTAAATAGTAGGTGTCGGTGTCAGACTGGCGAAACTTGTATAATAATGAAGGAGGGAAGGATTATTTAATAACGGAAGCGGATTCCCATTATTCAAAATAGCTGTATTCGCTGAATTGAATATCGAGAAATTCCCGATATTTTGTTGATCTAAATTGGTCTCGCTTTGCGAAAGACAATAGCAGGTATAGAAACTGGCTAATTGTGCAAACATCACAGGGGTTACATTCGATAAACCGCTGGTTGGACAATTCACAGTGCATCTGAAATAGGTGCTTGTCGAAACGACTGTATTGATAGTTGGGCTGGCCGTCGTACCTACACTTGTCCACGGACCGGTAGCAGATGGAGCACTTTCCCAGAAATACGTGATACCCCCGGCAATGGTGGCTCCTGTAAGCGTCAGGTCAAATGGCACATTCGCACAAGGACTGTAAGGGGCAATAATACCGGCTGTTGGTGAACCAGCGCAAGGTGCCAGCACATTAACATTGTCGATACCTAAATCAGTATCATATTGAAAATCGCCATAGGCTTTGAATCGAACAATAGTCGTCGCGGAATTGGAAGCAAGGATCAAAGCGTGGTTAGTCCATGAAGGTGAACTTGTATACGACCCGAGAGAAGTGTATGAAAAACCACCATTATCAGACATGAACACTTCCAGACTGTCAAAACCAAAGCCGGTAAAGTTATTGTTGATATAATCAAAGGTGAGAGTTTTATTTCCGATCAGCGTACTGCAATTTAAGAAAAGGTCTAATGTGCCACTCAGGTTAGTACCATACGAGTGAAAACGCGCTGAATTGATACCGGTACTTGAGGAAGGAAGATAAAAACCAGAGGTGGAATTCAGCCAGTTGGCTGTATAACCTTCATCGTCCTTGCGCCAGGAGGCATCACCGGTAAGCGGGTTGTTTGACCAGTGAAAATCATCCGGCACATCATTATAATCGCAATAGCTGGTCCACGTTTCGAAATCTTGTGTATAAGGAACTGTAACATAGGTTGGAGCTACGACATTAATCGTATAGGGCGGGGTGGTGCTGCTCAAACCTGAATTTGAACATCCGACAGTACATTTATACAGTGTGGTACCGGTTAATCCAGGAGTTTGATATCCTGCACCTGTTCCACCCAATCCTCCTATGACTGGCCCCCAAGTGGCACCACCATTGGTCGATTGTTGCCAGTTGTAGTTAAGACCGCCGGTTACTGAATTCCCGGTAAGCCCCAGATTCACGGTTTGTCCTGCACATTGTGTCAAGGGGCCAGGAGGAGTTATCGCACCAGCCAACGGAGTACCCGCACAAGGTGATGAAGCTAAAACATTCACATTGTAATCCTCACATTCACCAAAGGCGAAATTGCTGCCGCAGAAATCTGTTGAAAGAGGAATGGTCACATAACGACAAATGACTCTCATTCGTGTTGTTCCAGGTACCGCTGTTGCAGGTATTGTGATGGTGTAGGTATATGGAGAGGTAGATGTCCCAGGTGAAGACCAGATAAATTCATTGGCCTCATCAAAATCAAAATCCTGATTCCAGTCTATCCAGATACCAAAGCCTTGCGACCAGGATGTTCCTGCCTGAACTGTGAAATTAAAATTCGCGCCCTGAGTCTGGGAAACAGTCATCGTATTGAAGAATGTATAGTTATTAGGCAAGGTACCATTACAACCTGTTGCCAAATTGGTGATATTAGCAACGCCTCCTGTTGTCGAGAAATTATCGATGAAATCGTTGCTTGAACAGCTAAACGAATAAACAGGCAGGCAATATTGCGCTGTAGAGAATTTGGCAAACGCAAAAAGGAAAGCACAAAAGAGAAGTATTCTTTTTATCATTCTTGATACTAGTTTAAATAATTAATTAGCAGACGTAACAATCAGCAGCGCAAAGACGCACACCCGAATTGTTATGGTTTGTAAAACTATATAAAAAAACCCGATTATTTCTAATCGGGTTTTAAAAAATTGTCTTGCTGAAATTTATTCTGAAACGACTTCAAAATCAATCTCAATGATATTGGAGTTTCCAAAGTCAATGGTAGCTTTAAAGGTACCGATTTCTTTCACCTCATCAACAATGCTGATACGCTTTCTGTCGATTTCGTAGCCTTTTTGCTCACGGATAGCTCTGGCAATCTGGATTGGTGTAACCGAACCGAAGATTTTACCTGAAGTACCTGTTTTGGCACCGATAGAAATAGGAGAAGCTTTCAGTACATCAGATACCTTATTGATTTCATTTAATAAAGAGGCTTCCTTCTTGTCTTTCACTTTGTTACGTTCTGCCACCATTTTCAGGTTTGAAGGGGAAGCTTCAACGGCAAATTTCAGAGGGATTAGATAGTTACGTGCGTAACCCGGGCGGACATTCACTACTTCATGAGCAGATCCCAAATTGTCCATATCTTTTACTAGTATTATTTGCATGATTCGTTTACTTTAAAAGGTCAGTTACATAAGGTAAGATAGCCATTTGACGGCATTTTTTCACTGCCGTAGCCACTTTACGTTGAAATTTCAATGAGTTTCCTGTCAGGCGACGAGGTAATAATTTACCTTGATCGTTAATGAATTTTTTTAAGAATTCGCCATCTTTATAATCGATGTACTTGATGCCCATTTTCTTAAAACGACAGTATTTCTTCTGACGTACTTCTACGCGTTGCGTAGTTAAGTATTTTATATCTGTTTTTGCCATGATTATGCTTCTTTTTCGGTTAATTGATTAGATTCTTTCTCTGCCGGAACCGGTTTTTCAATTTTGATTCCACGACGCTTTCTGTCGTTGTAGGCAACCGCATGCTTATCAAGCACGGTAATCATGAAACGCATGATAGATTCATCACGATTCATTTGAATTGTGAATTTAGCGTTCAGTGAAGTTTCAGCTTGATACTCCATTACATAATATAAACCGGTTGTTTTTTTGGCAATCGGATAGGCCAGCGATTTCAATCCCCAGGTATCTTCACCTACGATTTCGCCATCATGGTCTGTAATGAATTTTTTTAGATTTTTGGTCCCTGCGTTGAACTCTTCGTTCGATAAGACAGGTGTAAAAATGACCATCAGTTCGTAACTGCTCATATATATAGTATTTATTTAATTAGTTAAATTATCAGCAACTATAGTCGGATATCTCATACTGAAAGTAATTGATAGCTGATAAATTCGGAGTGCGAAAGTAAAGGAAAATTTAGAATAATCAAGATTATTGCAAAATAAAAATAAAAAAACCACCGGTTAAGGTGGCTTTTTATTACTTTTTACAAAACTAAAAGCTTATTTTTTCTTAGTTGTATCAGCAGCGGCAGGAGCAGCGGCATGAGCAGCTGTGTCAGCAGCAGGAGCAGCTGGAGCTGGAGCTGGAGTTTCTGTTGCAGCAGGAGTTTCTGCAGCAGCAGGAGTCTCTTCTTTAGCATCAGAGCAAGAAGCGAAGAATCCTAAAGCGATTGCGAAAATTGAAAGTTTTACTAAATTTTTCATTTTTTAAATTTTTAATTGTTTGACTATTAATGCTCAATTCGAAAAAAGGTAACCCTGATTCAGAGAAAAAATAATAAATAAATATTTATGTAAAGTGTAAAATGCCTGAAAATCAATCAATCAATTAAAAATTAAGTCATTGATGAATAATTGAAATTTACTAATTCTAGTATATCAGACCAATAAATTATTAAATCAAAAGTCAAAGTTTGTTTTTTATTCTGCTTAAATCCCATTTAATCACTTTTTTATTGGACTTTTGGGTTACCTAAACAAACATTATGTATTAATGAGAGATAATTCGGCATCAGCACAACAATTGAGTGATGAAGAATTAATACGTTCTTTGGCATTAGGGGAATCCTCCACAATCAGGCATATTTATACGTCATGTTATCCAACTATTGAGAAAATGGTTTTCAAGATGAACGGATCACTTGACGATGCGTATGATACATTTCAGGATGCAGTGACAGTCTTGTATGAAAAGGCAAAAGCGAATGAGTTGAATCTGACGTGTAAATTTTCTACCTATATAACTGCAGTTGCAAAGCATATATGGTTGAAAAAATTGACGAAAAAGAAGAATCAATCCTTTTCAATCCTACATGAAAACATGGAGGACCTGATAGGAGTCGATGATGATGTGGATCTTTTTTTTGAATTCGAGAACAATGTGTCCAAATTGACAAGTTGTTTTCAGCAGATCGGAGAGCCTTGCAAAGGGGTATTGACTGCTTTTTATATCACGAACAAAAGTATGCAGGATATTGCAGAAGAATTCGGTTATACGAATGCAGAAAATGCGAAGACCCAGAAATATAAATGTCTGAACAGGTTAAGGAAATTATTTTTTAATGAAAATGGAGTAACACAAAATGAACGAGCATACTAACAAATACGAAGTGGTTGAAAAATATTGTCTAGGATTGATGGATGATAAGGAAAAGATTTTTTTTGAGATTGAAATGGAGAATAATCCTGCGTTAAGCAATCTCGTGCATGAACATAAGACGTTGTTGAAAGCATTCGACCATCATAATAATAGGGAATTTATTTCATATTCTCTGGACGCAATCCATAAGCATAATCATAGTCATACGCAGGTTATCCTCAAGCATTTGAAACTAAACGTAAACAAATACTGGAGAACGGCTTCCGTTGCAGCAACTGTCGCATTCATGGCCTCAACCTTCACTTTCCTGATAGCCCGTTCTGTTTACAAGAAAGACACACATGCCCAATATCAGTTATTGAAAGGGGAGATTAATAACATTAAAAAAGATCAGAAGGCTATCAAGACTGAGGTTGACAAGGTAAAGAAGGATGTTGTGCCTTTACCCGATTACCCATCGAAATTCAGCGGTACAGGTTTCGCCATCAGTAAAAATGGATATCTGGTGACCAATTTTCATGTGGTCGACGGTTATACCAAGATATTTACCGTAACGGACGATGGCGTGGGGCATCAAAGTGAAGTTGTTGCTACCGACGAAATAAATGATATCGCCATATTGAAAATTAAAGAATCAGATTTTGCCTTTGACGGGAAATTGCCATACTCAATCTCCATTCGGAAACCGAACCTGAATCTGGCCAATAGAGTGTATTCTCTGGGTTACCCTAAGAATGAAATCGTTTATAATGAAGGGTATGTCAGCTCAACAACCGGATTTGAAGGAGATACCAATAGATTCCAGCTCGAGCTCCCTTCGGGCCCTGGGGTAAGCGGTGCTCCGATTATTGATGAGACAGGTAATATTCTTGGTGTCATTTCGGGTAAACAGTCTCAAACCGAAGGCGTCACATATGCAATTAAATCGAAAGCCTTGTTGAGTTTATTGAAAACCCTTCCAAAGGATTTTGCAATCAATTCATTGCAAGACAATATCATCAAGGGGCAAAGTCGAAGCAATCAGATTAGCCAGATTCAACGATTTGTGTGTATGGTCAAGGTCTATAATTAAACAATTCACAAAGAGGCTCAGACCCTTTTGTCTTTCCACAGTCTATTCAGATTTATTTCCGTCAGGTGAATAAAAAAAATTTATTTTACCACTTATAAGTGGCACTTTTGTAGCTAATGGGAAAAATAATATCAATAGCCAATCAGAAGGGCGGTGTGGGTAAAACAACCACCGCTATTAATCTGGCGTGCAGCTTGGCAGTGCTGGATTATAAAACATTGCTGGTCGATTGTGATCCGCAAGCCAATGCGACTACAGGAAACGGATTTGACTTGCGAAATGTTCAATTAAGCGTATATGATTGCCTCATTAATGAAACTGATGTCAGGCAGGTTATACTCAAAACTGAAACTCCGAATTTATCTCTTTTGCCATCCCATCTTGATCTTGTCGGAGCTGAAATCGAATTAATAAACCATCCGGGTAGGGAAAAGAAACTTGAACAGGTGTTGAATGACATCCGTAATGAGTACGATTTCATTATTGTCGATTGTTCTCCATCACTAGGCCTAATTACATTGAATGCGTTATCAGCCAGCGACAGTGTCATCATCCCTGTTCAATGTGAGTTTTTTGCATTGGAAGGACTCGGAAAATTGCTCAATACGATTAAAATCGTTCAATCTAAACTGAATCAAAAGCTCACTATTGAAGGCATTCTGATGACAATGTATGATGGCCGTCTCCGACTTTCTAACCAAGTGGTGGAAGAAGTCAAGAATCATTTCGATGACTCTGTGTTTCAGACTATTATTCATCGCAATACACGGTTAGGCGAAGCTCCAAGCCTTGGTAAGCCTGTTTTGCTCTATGATGCAGAATCAACTGGTGCCCTGAATTATCTGAATCTGGCTAAAGAGATCTTGCAGCGCAACGATATGACCAAAATTAAAAACATCGACAAAACGTTAGAAACAGAACAGAATGAGCACTAAACCAAACACAAAATCCCAGATTGGAAAAGGCATCGGAGCCTTGCTGGGAAATATCAAAGATGAAGTTAACTCATTTACTAAAGTGCCCACTGACCAGGATGAAGTTCTCGTAGGTAGTATCACTCGTATTCCGCTTTCTTTAATTGAAGTAAATCCGAATCAGCCTCGTCGCACCTTTGATGAAATCCCATTGAAGGAATTAGCTGAATCCATCAGACTGCATGATATCATACAACCGATTACAGTCGTAAAAATAGCGAATAAGAAATATCAGCTAATCTCCGGTGAACGTCGTTATAAAGCGGCTACTATAGCCGGATTGCTCGATATTCCTGCGTATGTAAGAGTTGCCAATGATCAGGAAATTCTGGAGATGGGGTTGTTGGAAAATCTTCAACGGGAAAACCTCAACGCCATTGAAATCGGACTTGCCTTCAAACGATTGATGAGTGAGTGTAACCTCACACAAGAAGAAGTGGCAGACCGAATGAAAAAGGAACGAAGTACAGTTACAAACTATATCCGCCTATTAAAACTGCCTCCTTCGATTCAGGTTTCTGTTAGGAATAAAGAACTTAGTATGGGCCATGCGCGTGCCTTGCTGGGGTTAGAGCATATCGAACAACAGCTTTTTGCTGCAAAGGAAATCAAGGAAAAGCAACTTTCGGTTCGCGCAACCGAAGAGCTTATCAAGCATATTGTAGCCAATAAAGCATCACAAGGAGCTGTGGTGTCTGCCAAAACAAAACCTGTTCTAGCGCCGGCTTACAAGCGAATTGAAGATCAGATTGCTTCCCACCTTTCTACAAAAGTGATTCTCGATCGAAAGAAGAATGGTAAAGGCACCATCGTATTGGAATTTTATAATGATTCTGACCTTGAGCGTATCCTAGACAAAATGAGTATCTAAATTACCTCTGAAAAATGATAAGAGGCAACATACAAAGTTTGAGTGCATATAAACGATTGATCGTTTTGGTATTGCTATCAGCTTTTTTCTCTTTACACTCCTTCTCTCAGGTATCCGATTCGACCCGGTCAGAACAGAAAACAGAACCTCCTGTACTTCAGCATTTTCCTGATTCTATTTTTAAATTTAATGTCACTAAGCCAATTCCTAAACGTGCCGGATTATACTCTGCTTGTTTGCCTGGTTTGGGCCAACTCTATAATAAGCAATATTGGAAGGCTGGTCTTGTTTATGTAGGAGCAGCAGTGGTGACCGGCTTTACCGTGAAAAATTATCGAGACTACAATAAATACAGGAAAATTTATATAGGAATGATAGATAGTAACCCTGAAACACCTGATACGTATAATAATTATACTGTTGATGATGTGAAGTTTTTACGTGATGGCTTTCGCAAGTATCTTGAATATTCGATTCTCTCAGCCGGACTTGGATATATGATAAATATTTTGGATGCTTTTATTTCTGCTCACCTTAAAGGTTTCGACATGAATAAAGATATCGGCTTACGCGCAATGCCGGTTTTGAACAATAAAAATCAGGTTGGTCTTCAGATTGGTTTTTGTATTAAATAATTCTTCGAATGAACATAGCACTGATAGGTTACGGAAAGATGGGTAAAGCCATCGAAGAAATCGCACTTGAAAAGGGTCATGATATCATATTGCGTATTTCGGATGAGAATTTGGAAGAATTTACCACAGAACACATACGGCAAGCCGATGTATGTATCGAATTCAGTACACCGTATACGGCTTTCGCCAATGTAAAAAAATGTCTGGAAGCAGGTGTTCCAACTGTTTGCGGAAGTACAGCCTGGTTAGAACAGTTGGATGAAGCCAACTCAATATGTATGGCCAATAATGCCGCTTTTTTATATGCCAGTAATTTCAGCGTGGGTGTAAACCTCTTCTTTAAGATCAATAAGATGGTAGCTGCTTTGATGAAGTCACATCCTGAATACAATGTATCGATGGAAGAAATACATCATACCCAAAAGAAAGACGCTCCGAGCGGCACTGCAGTGACCTTGGCAGATGGAATTCTGGAAAATAGTGATGTGAAAACACATTGGGTGAACGAAGCGATTGATGCATCGGATGCACTTGCTATCATTTCGAAACGAATCGATCCGGCGCCGGGAACACATACGGTACAATATGATTCGGAAATTGACAGTATCACCCTGGCTCATACTGCTCATAGCCGCAAAGGTTTTGCATCAGGAGCCTTATTGGCTGCGGAGTTTCTGCATACTAAAAAAGGTATCTATACAATGGAAGACGTATTGAAATTGTAAACCAGAATGGAATTTGATGTGTCGTTACAGCTTCAGAAAGGTCACTTAATAGAAATAAGGAATTCTTAGGTTCAAATAATGAGGTCTCGTTGTACATTTGATTTATGAGCGAGCAAGTATCCATTTCCATTAAACTTTGTAACCGCGTATACCGTATCAAAGTAGCGGCTGAGAATGAGGCCAAAGTCAGAACCATCATGACCGGTATCAATGATAAGATGATCGAACTGAAAAAGAATTTTCCTGGACGGGATGACCACGATTATATGGCCATGACATTGATTGATCATATCACGTCGATCAAAGAAGAAAGTAATGTGGTCAGTGTGGATACAGACGAAATTTTAAAACAGTTGGGCGCAATCAACAATCTTTTAGACTAAATGACCAATAGCGACATCTCAGATGTGTTTTCATTATTGTCCAAACTTATGGACATACATGATGAAAACAGTTTCAAATCAAAATCATATGCAACTGCAGCATTCCAGATCGATCGATTACCGAAAGAATTGTCGGAACTTCCCAGAACTGATATCGCTTCGCAGAAAGGTGTGGGTGAAAGTGTAGCAAAGAAAATCATTGAATTGCTCGACACTGGTGAACTGTCTCAGCTGAATGAACTGATCGAAAAAACACCGGAGGGTATTCTTGATTTGCTAAAGATCAAAGGAATCGGTCCTAAGAAAATTTCTACCATCTGGAAAGAGTTGGGTGTCGAATCGCCTGGCGAATTATTATATGCCTGTAACGAAAACAGATTAGTCAATTATAAAGGCTTCGGTGCCAAGTCGCAACAAAGCATTAAGGAGGCACTGGAGTTTTATTTCAGCAATCAGGAACGTTATTTGTATGCCGCTATCGCACCCATCGCGAAGCAATTGGACCAGTTTTTCAAACGACTTTTTTCAGTCGATTGGGTCTTCATCACAGGTGCTTTCAGACGTCAATGCGATATCATTGACGAGCTTGAGTTTTTGATTCTTTCACCGGTAGAAATGATACTTGAGGCTTTGTCGGCTAACGAACATTTCAGTTTGGAACGTGAAGAGGATGATGTGCTGCACTTTAAATTTCAAGGTTGTATATATATCACAATATATAGTTGTGATGAGGAAAATCTGCCGCAACTTCTTTTTTTTACAAGCGGAACAGCTGAATTCAATGATGCATTCGACACACAATTCCCGGATATAGATTACAACAACGAAGCTACCGGTGACGATCAGTTTTTTGAAGCCGCTGGCATACAATTCATAGCACCTTGTCTGCGTGAAGATGCTTCGGTCATTGAATTAGCCAAAGCGCATGCGATACCGGATTTGATTCAGGTTTCCGACATCAAAGGCATTATTCATAATCATAGCACCTGGAGTGACGGACTATTTTCGATCGAAGAAATGGCAAAGGCCTGTATCGAAAAAGGATATGAATATCTGGTGATGAGTGATCATTCGGTGACTTCATTTTATGCCAACGGATTGAGTGTGGACCGCATCAGGCAGCAACAAGAGGAGATAGACAGATTGAATGACAAACTCTATCCATTTAAGATTTTTAAAAGTATTGAATGTGACATACTCGGTGACGGACGATTGGATTATGAAGACGCCGTGCTGGCTTCCTTTGATTTAGTGATCACGTCGATTCATCAGAATCTCAAAATGACCGAGGAGAAAGCTATGATGCGTTTGATGGGTGCCATTACGAATCCGTATACTCGTATATTAGGTCATCCTACAGGCCGATTGTTGTTGAGCCGAAAAGAATATCCGATTGATCACGCGAAAATTATCGATGCGTGCAAGGAACACCATGTTGTGATTGAAATCAATGCCAACCCTCGGCGTCTTGATCTTGACTGGCGTTGGATACGATATGCAGTCAAACAAGGAGTGATGCTTTCTATCAACCCTGATGCGCATAGCATAGACGGTATCGACGATGTTGGTTATGGAGTATTTTCTGCACAAAAAGGCATGATGACAGCAAAGAATAATCTGAGCAGTTTGTCGTTACAGGAATTTGAAATATTCCTGAAATCAAAAAAAATAAACTGACTTGAAAGGATTAGTGCTGCTGAATTAATCAATATCGGCAAGGATCATTCTGTTATTCCTCTTCCTTCGGAATATTGAGATGCTTGAAGACTTCTTCCATTTTGAAGACATACTCGAGCGTATCATCGAGATAATATTGAAGGACAGGTATTTTGCGTACCTGATTTTTGATTCGGGCAGCAAGATGTTTGCGAAGCTCCCAATCCCGATCTTTGATATGCTGCAACATTTTTTCAGGATCTTCGACCTGGAAGAAACTAAGGTAGATACGGGCTTCCATCAGATCGGGTGTCACTTTCACCTTCGAAATCGAGATCATGCTGTTGTGCATGATGTTCAATCCTTCGCGTTGAAAAATATCACTCATCTCTTTCTGAATTACGTTGCCGATTTGTTTTTGGCGTTTACTTTCTTCCATCATCTAAAAATTAAAGCAGTAAATTTACGTTTTTATATCTGAATGAGAGCTATCCGAAGTATTTTACCCTATCTCAAAGACAAATGGAGTTACGTTGTAGCCTACATGTTATCGAATTTATTGTCTGTCATTTTCTCAACGCTCACGGTGGGTATGATCAGTCCTTTCCTGAATATGTTGTTCAGCAAGGAAAGCGCCTTAACGAGCAACCCGGGATTCCATCTGAGTAAGGAAGGCGTTGGCGATTATTTCAAATTTCTGTTATCAGATTTCATTCATCAACATGGTGATGATAAGGTGTATGGATTGATTTTTATCTGTATCGTGGTGGTGATTGCGACCTTTCTAAAAAACCTGTTCCTTTATATTTCGAAGTACATCCTGAATCCGTTGCGGAATGGTATCATTTTACGGATCAGAAGAGAACTGTTCTCGAAAATCATCCAATTGCCGGTAGGCTTTTTTACCAACGAGCGCAAGGGCGATATCATGTCGCGTATGACCAATGATGTGACGGCTGTAGAGCAATCAATCACCAGTCTTATGGAGTTGTTATTCAGTACACCGATTACGGTCATTTTCTATTTTGTGGTCTTGTTCATGATCAGTGACAAGTTGTTTTTATTCCTTTTGGTGCTGCTTCCGATTGCCGGTCTTGTGATTGGTAGGATATCCAAAAGCCTGAAAAAAAATACAAAAACCACACAGGAGAAACTCGGCAACATGCTTTCCATCATAGAAGAAACTTTGGGTGGATTGCGGATAGTAAAAGCGTTTCGTGCAGAAAAAAACCGGAACGATGCCTTTGAGTTCGAGAACAAGCATCTCTTCAATCTGAATAATCATATAGCAGCTCGAAGAGAATTGGCGTCACCGATGTCTGAATTTCTTGGTATTTCTATATTAAGTGTCATTATCTGGTTTGGAGGCAATATGGCCTTGAGCACACCGTCACAGCTTGAACCTGGTACTTTTATCGTGTTCATCTCCATGTTCTATTTCCTGATCAATCCGCTGAAAGCATTGAGCCAGATCTTTTATAATCTTCATCAGGGTAAGGCAAGTCTTGACAGGATCAACATGATATTGCAGGCCGAGAATAATATAGTGGATAAGAATGATGCGAAACAGATTTCATCTTTTAATGAAAGTATCGAGTTCAAGAACGTGTCATTTTCGTATGAAGGAAAGGATGTACTGAAGAATATAAACCTGAAAATTCTGAAAGGACAAACTGTTGCGATAGTTGGGGCATCTGGTGCAGGAAAAAGTACGCTCGTCGATCTGATACCCCGTTTTCATGATGTGAATTCGGGTGAAATTTTGATTGATGGAACCAATATAAAAGATTTCAAGATTGATGCATTACGAAAACTGATGGGTATCGTTTCGCAGGAACCTGTGTTGTTTAATGATACCATTGCTAACAATATTAGTCTCGGTGCTGAAAACGCTGCTATGAAAGACATAGAGCACGCCGGTAAGATTGCCAATGCCCATGAGTTTATTATCAATAAGGAAGAAGGTTATCAGGCTATAGCCGGTGATCGGGGCACCAAACTGAGCGGTGGTGAGAAACAACGGGTAACTATTGCCCGGGCCATCTTTAAAAATCCGCCGGTGCTCATACTGGATGAGGCCACGTCGTCGCTGGATACGGTCAGCGAGCGAATGGTGCAGGATGCGATCAATCATCTGATGCAAAACAGGACGTCCATTATCATTGCTCATCGATTGTCGACGGTACAGAATGCCGATGAAATTATCGTTCTTGAACAAGGCGAAATCAAAGAACGTGGCACCCATTCAGCCTTGATTTCGAAACAAGGTATTTATAACAAGTTGGTAGAAATGCAGCAGGTGTTGAGTTAGAAGAGGAAAAGAATGGCTTATGATGATAACGTTGGTCAGCCAAGTATTGTGAGTAAGCTTAGCTCAGTTGTCGATGGACTTCAGTCAAATACTCCTGCTCAAATACTTGTTTTCTCATGAATCGCATTATATTTGGTTTTTAAAATTCCTACAATGAAAAAAGTTTTCCTTTCGCTTGTTTGCATCGTGACTGTTATCGGTTTCAGTTCTTGTTCTAAACAATACACTTGCTCATGCACCTTTACAGATGCAAGCAAAAATTTTGATGTGAAACTGGAAAAGATGCGTAAGAATGACGCTACTACAGTATGTAATGATTACAGTCTGTTTGTAGGCAACTGTGCGTTGAAGTAATCAGTAGTTGTATTTATCCTTCCATCGTTCTTTCAGAAATTTTCTTATTTCTTCTTCCCGTATATTTTTGCCCGGTTCATAAAGCGCAGTGTTTTTGATAGCATCAGGTAAGAATTCCTGTCCTGCAAAATTCAGTTCGCTGTTGTGGTCGTATTGATACTCTTTTCCGTAATCCAGATTTTTCATGAGCTTGGTCGGTGCATTCCGTATATGCAGCGGTACGGGTAAATCGCCTTTTTGTTTCACTAATTGAAGTGCCTTTTCTATTGCCATATAACTCGCGTTGCTTTTCACCGAAGTGGCAAGATACACGGCACATTGGGACAAGATGATTCGTGATTCCGGATACCCGATCTTACTGACAGCATCGAAAGTCGAATTAGCCAACAATAAGGCATTTGGATTGGCATTCCCTATATCTTCACTGGCAAATATCAACATACGTCGAGCTATGAATTTCACGTCTTCACCACCTTCTATCATACGGGCCAGCCAATATACGGCTGCATTTGGATCACTGCCTCGCATACTCTTGATAAATGCTGAAATAATATCATAATGTTGTTCTCCTTGTTTATCGTACAAGGCTATACGTTTTTGCGCACAAGTGAAAACCATTTCATCGGTGATGATGATTTTCTCTGATTGACTGAAAGAGGTCACGACCAATTCAAGGAGGTTCAATAATTTTCTTGCATCCCCACCTGAGATATTGATCAGAGCTTCGTACTCGGCAAATTCAATGGAATATTCTTTTAATATCTCATCATATTGTACAGCTTGATGCACTAACTTCTTAAGGTCTTCATGGTCTAATGATTTCAATACATAGACCTGACAACGGCTGAGCAAGGCGCTATTGACTTCAAACGAAGGGTTCTCTGTGGTAGCACCGATGAGAGTAATGATTCCCTTTTCGACAGCACCGAGCAAGGCATCTTGCTGGCCTTTGTTGAAGCGATGTATTTCATCAATAAATAAGATAACGCCTTCTTCTGATTTTGCTTTTTCAATCACATCTCTCACTTCTTTCACACCGCTGCTGATGGCACTCAAGGTATAAAAAGGTACTTTTAAAGAATGTGCTATGATATTGGCAATCGTGGTTTTGCCAACACCCGGCGGTCCCCATAATATCATTGAGGGGATCTTACCTTTTTCAATCGCTTGACGCAATATACTTCCTTCACCAGTGAGATGTTGTTGGCCTATCAGTTCATTTAAATCGGCAGGTCGTAATCGTTCAGCTAAAGGTGTGTTCAAGGATATAATTTAAAATGAAGGTACTTGATATTCGCGTTTATAAAGTCATCGTATTCTTGATAATTGTAAATTTTTTGTACTTTTATTCAATGAAAATCTTAAAATACTTTATCGAAATATTATTTTGGCTTAGGATAGTGGCCTCTCCGACCATCATAGGATGTGTTGCCGGATTTTTGATTTGGAAGGGAGTAGGAGAAACCAAAGGGATGTTGTTTGGATCGATTGTTGCTCTTTGCGGTCTTGTCATAGGCATTATTTGGGCCACAAGAATCTGGAAAAAGCAAGGTACGAGTACTTTTATGAGCCGTGTCAATGCAAGTCCTGATCTGGATAATCTTACGAAGCAAGATTGATTGATCATTTTCTTACTTGCCTTGGCCGATTTGTTTCGACCATCGCTTTGACATGTCGTGATTCGTTGTACATTTATCAAAATATTCCAGCAATGCAAAAAACATTCATTATTTTATCGGTACTGATTATCTCATTCTTTTTCGCTTGTACCAAAGGTCCAGGATCAGGGGGAAGGGCCACAATTAAAGGAAAAGTATATACTCATAACTATAACAGTTCACTGGTGCTTCAGGATTCAGGTTATCTTGGCGCTCAAAAGGTTTACATCAAATATGGCGATCAGAATGGTGTAGGTAATGATGTGGATACAGATAACGAAGGAATGTATGTCTTCCCTTACTTGCGGAAAGGAAAATACACGGTTTATACGTACAGTAAAACCTTTCAGAATAATCAGCTTGATTCTGTGGTATTGCAGACTGTTACAATAAGTGATAGAAAGGAAACTGCCGAGTTGCCTGATTTTAGCATCATCACCTTTAAGAACTAGAGGATATGATCAAATGGAAACTGATTTGCCTAACTGCAGTGATTCTTTTTAGTGTGACTGATGAAGTCAAAGCAGGTGATAATTCTCCGGTTTATCCGGATGCCGGTTCTTGGAATACGTTCAGTATTAGTTATGCATTGAATAAAAAATTTGCTTTGCTTTTTACAGAGGAACTCAGGTTGCGGGAAAATTATAGCAGGCTTAATTTGTTTTACACCAATCTGGGAGTGGAATATAAAGCCAATAAATACTTCAAGACGTCACTCGTGTATCGTTGGATTGATAAATATCTTGATAACGACAATTTCAGTTTCAGGCATCGTTTGATGTGGGATGCAACAATAAAATATCCGTATAAGAATTTTACACTTTCATACAGGCATCGATTGCAGGTCGAAGGACGAAATCTATTATCCAGTATGTCAGGTTTTATGCCAGAATGGTATTCAAGAAGCAAGTTTGAATTGAGTTATAAAATCACTGAAAAACTAGGGACCTATATTGCTACTGAATTTCGTTATCAGATTCATGATCCAAGGAGCATTGAATCCGAAGGCACTTGGCACCGCATACGGTATCAGGGCGGATTTGATTATGAATTGACAGATAGGTCTAAATGTGGTGTGTATTACCTCATCCAACACGAGTGGAATGTATCCTCACCAGAAAATTTATATATAACCGGCCTTGAATATTCCTTGAGCTTGAAACGAGAGCCTAAGGCGAAGAATTAGAATTGAGTCGCAATTTCACAAAACATACGAACGCCTATACCGATAGCCTGCTGATAAATATCAAACTGGGCATTGTGAACAGGAAAGGTAAATCGATCTTCAAATGAAGTGCCTATCCTGAAAAAACAACCTGGAACCACATGGGTATAAAAGCTGAAATCTTCTGCTGCCATTCTAAGGTCGAGTGTAACAACCTGTTCCGTTCCCAACGTCTCTTCAGCAATCTGCCTGGCTCGTCTGGTGGTTTCAGGATGATTGAATAAGGAAGGATATCCAATCGGAATCTCTACATCCGCATCGCCACCCAATGCCTGACATAAACCGATAGTATGCGATTTGATTATTTCATGTGCTTTGGCTCTCCATGCTTCATCCATGCAACGTAAAGTGCCTTCGATTTTTACTTCACCGGGTATCACGTTACCGGCATTACCTCCCTGAATTTTTCCGAATGAAAGTACTGATGGCTGCAACGGATTGCAGTTTCTTGAAATGACCTGTTGCAGACTGACCAAGAGATTAGCAGCAATGAGAATCGGATCAACCGTTTGATGTGGCAAAGCGGCATGACCTCCTTTGCCTTTGACCTTGATGTAAATTTCATCGGCACTGGCCATGTATTGCCCTTCGCGGAAACCTACTTTGCCATAAGGCAGATGAGGATAGACATGAAGGGCGAAAATCGCTTGAGGTGTAGGATTTTCCAATACGCCTTCCTTAATGAGCAAACTGGCTCCGCCGGGATGTTTCTCTTCGCCGGGCTGGAAAATGCATTTAATTGTACCTATCCAGTTATCTTTTGTTTGTTGCAAAATTTTAGCCGCACCCAAAAGGCAGGTGGTATGCACATCATGTCCGCAGGCATGCATCACACCATCGTTTTGCGATGCATAGGACACTTCATTTATCTCTTGTATGGGCAAGGCATCCATGTCACCACGAAGAGCAATAATGCGTTCGTCGGGATTCTTTCCCTTGATCAATGCAATAATGCCTGTACCTGCAACACCTGTGGTATGTTCGATACCCCATGAGGTCAGTTTTTCAGAAACAAACGTTGCGGTTTCATATTCCTGAAAAGAAAGTTCTGGATGTGAATGGATATGTTCTCTGATGCTGATAAATTCCGGAAGATATTCCGATACAAGCGTTTCAATTGACTTATTCAATGACATTGATATTTTTTACGGTAATGATGTCGGGCACGATAAATGAACTTGGGAACATGGCAGTGACTCTGCGAAGGAAGTCGGTCGCTTCATTTTTGCTTTCAAAGTCGCCGACTTTTATTTTGTATGAAGGTACATTGTACGACATGTATGAGCGTTGCGAATCGAAGGCTTTGCTGAATTTATTCTTCGCGTTCATTGCCTGTAATCGGTCTGGTCCGTTGTAAATGATAATCCGAAACCCCTTGGAAGTATAGATGCTGCCGGTTACTTTTTTCTTGCCGTTGGTCGATATAATGGGTTTGCCAAGCACGGTCTCCTTTTCGCCTCCACGTTCTCTTTCCTCGAGATCGAGTTTGGCAGATCGTTTCTCCAGCATATCCAAACGTGCATCCTTATAGATCATTACGTTTTCTAGCACCGGTAAACTGTCTTTGATGACTTCTTCGGTTTGAGAGAAAGCCAAATGTGTTATGAGTATAAGAATAAAGGTCAGTGTGAATTTCATATAGTCGCCAGATTGTTATCGGAGTGGCAAAGGTAAAGCATTCAATGCTTAATAAAATTTTGAGCAGAAAGTTTATTGGTGGTAATATTGCCAACAAACATAGGATGCAGTTCATGGGAAAATATACATTGGTGATAGGGGCTTCAGAAAATCCGGAACGGTATTCAAATAAAGCCATAAGTCGGTTGAAACATTACGGGCACTCTATTGCCGCTATCGGTAACAAGGATGGGAATGTGGAAGGAGTAAGCTTTTCGAGAGAGAAGAAACCCTTTGATGGGATTGATACCGTAACCCTATACGTTGGTGTGCCGCATCAGGCTGAATACATCGATTATGTTCTTTCTTTGAAACCGAAAAGGATCATATTTAACCCGGGTACGGAGAATGATGAATTTGAAGCCAGGGCCAGAGAGCAAGGAATACAAACCATGGAAGCCTGCACCCTTGTCTTATTGGGAACAGGTCAATATTAACAGAACGGCTTTACTAACAGCCAATAAAATAAATTAATTTTCATTCCCTACATTTGCCTTTCTGAAAATAACTTTACAACATATCAGCAAACGTTTTGGCGAGGAAGTACTGTTCGATAATATTTCATTAAGTTTTGATACACCTTCTTCAACTGCCTTATTAGGAATAAACGGTTCTGGTAAATCCACCCTTTTACAGATCATTGCCACTTATATCATACCTTCCAAAGGGGAGGTAATATATGAACATGGCGGTCAGGTTTTGGACCCCGATCTGATTTTTAATCATATTTCGTTTTGTGCCCCCTATCTTGAAGTGATTGAAGAAATGACGTTGAAGGAATTTCTTGACTATCATTTTACCTTCAAAAGGCCCTTGCTTTCAATCGATGAAATGATCCGATATATAGGTCTTGAAGCTTCAAAAGATAAACCGATTGAAAAATTTTCAAGTGGCATGAAGCAGCGGGTGAAGTTGGCACAGGCCATTTTTGCCGATACTGATGCGGTGTTCCTCGATGAACCTTGTACCAATCTGGATGAAAACGGTATTGAACTTTATCATCGCCTGATTGAAGGATTTTGCCGAAGCCGCATACTTCTGGTGGCTTCCAACGACAGGAACGAGTACGATGTCTGTGAAAGAATGCATAGGGTGGGTAGTACGTAACATTTTTTTTTGTAACTATATCATTCGAGGCATGGCAAAATACGCGCCCAGTAGTCAGTATGTTGGGACACAGAATTTAAGCCCAGGAAAAATTCACCATAATTTCATTTCTACTTTGCAAACCAGCGAGTAACTTTATCCCCTCAATAATTACAAAATGAAAGGAATTATCCTGGCCGGTGGCTCCGGTACCCGTCTTTATCCCATCACCAAGGCAATATCAAAGCAATTAATGCCCATCTATGATAAGCCGATGATATATTATCCGCTATCTGTACTGATGATGGCCGGTATCAACGAAATCTTGATTATTACCACACCTGAAGATAATGAGCAGTTCAAACGCTTGCTTGGTGACGGTTCTGAAATCGGTTGCAAAATCAGTTATGCCAAACAGGAAGTGCCAAATGGCTTAGCGCAGGCTTTTGTAATCGGTGAATCGTTTATCGGTAATGATAAAGTGTCCTTGGTATTAGGAGATAATATTTTCTATGGCATGGGGCTCGGTCGGCAACTTCAAACCTTGAACGATGTTGAAGGCGGTTATGTGTTCGCTTATCCGGTTTCAGATCCTGAACGTTATGGCGTGGTGGAGTTTGATACAGATATGAAAGCCATTTCGATAGAAGAAAAACCTGCCAATCCGCGATCAAACTATGCGGTGCCGGGTTTGTATTTTTACGATAATTCTGTGGTTAAGATTGCCAAAGAACTAAAACCTTCCGCAAGAGGTGAATACGAAATAACGGATGTGAACCGGGTGTATCTTGAGCAAGGCAATCTGCATGTGGCTGTCTTAGACAGAACAACAGCTTGGTTGGATACAGGTACATTCGAAAGCCTTCACGATGCCAGCGAGTATGTACGGGTAATCGAAAAGCGACAAGGAACTAAAATCGGTTGTATCGAAGAGGTTGCTTACCGGATGAACTATATCAATAAGGAGCAATTGATTGAATTGGCCGAAAAACTCAAGAAAAGCGGCTACGGCGATTATCTCCTGAGTTTGCTCTCCTAGGTTTTCAGTATTTTTTACTTAATTTCGTTGCCTATATGGAAACAGAATATAAGGCAGACCCGACTGCAGTGATTGATGAAGGCTGTGAGATAGGAGTAGGTGTTGCCATATGGCATTTCAGTCATATCATGAAGGGATGTAAGATCGGAGACCGCTGCAATATCGGGCAAAATGTCGTTATATCGCCTGATGTGGTCTTAGGCAAGAATGTGAAAATCCAGAATAATGTATCTGTTTATACCGGCGTCACCTGCGGAGATGATGTGTTTTTAGGACCTTCCTGCGTTTTTACCAATGTCAGTAATCCGCGAAGTGGTGTAAACAGAAGAGGACAATACGATAAAACGCATGTAGGCGACGGAGCCACGATCGGTGCCAATGCCACCATCGTTTGTGGACATGATATAGGAAGGTATGCGTTTATAGGTGCAGGTGCTGTGGTGACCAAGAATGTTCCTGACTACGCTTTGATGGTGGGTAATCCAGCGAAACAGATCGGATGGATGAGTGAATATGGTCATAGGCTGCATTTTAACGGGGATGGAATTGCCATCTGTGAAGAAAGTCAGCAGACCTATAAATTAGAGAATAACATCGTGATACGAATTAACTAAAAGTATGAGTAAGGTAAAATTCGCAGTTATCGGTTGCGGTCATATTGGGAAGCGTCATGCAGAAATGATTGAACGTAATGAGGAATCTGAATTGGTTGCCTTGGTGGATATCAAACCGAAGGAGCAATTAGGAATAAATACCTATAAGGCTGCATTTTTTAATTCAGTCGATGATTTGTTGCAAAGCCCTGAGCTAACCCAGATTGATGTGATCAATATAGCTTCACCAAATGGATATCATGTCGAACACGCATTGAAGTGTCTTGAAGCCAAGAAACATGTGGTCATTGAAAAACCGATGGCATTGAACAAACAGGATGCCGAACTCGTAATCTATAAAGCGTTGAATGTGCATAAACATGTCTTCGCTGTGATGCAAAACAGATATAGCCCGCCGAGTGTATGGATCAAGGAATTGATTGAAAGCGGCCGATTAGGAAATGTATACATGGTGCAGCTCAACTGTTATTGGAATCGGGATAGCCGATATTATAAACCAGATAGTTGGCATGGCAAAAAAGATTTGGATGGCGGCACATTATTTACGCAATTTTCTCATTTCATTGATTTGATGTACTGGCTGTTTGGCGATATCAAGAATATCCATTCACGATTCAGTAATTTCAATCATACGGACCTGACCGAATTCAAGGAAGACAGCGGTATGATACAGTTTGATTTTGTAAACGGGGGTAGCGGTTGCATGAATTTCTCGACATCTATCTGGGATAAGAATCTTGAAAGTTCGATGACTATCATTGCAGAACATGGAAGTGTCAAAATCGGAGGTCAATACATGGACAAGGTCGAATTCTGTCATGTGAAAGATTATGAGATGCCTGAATTGCAGCAAACAAATCCAGGAAATGATTACGGTGCTTATAAAGGAAGCGCGGCGAACCATCATTTTATCATTGAAAATGTGGTGAATGTATTAAAGAACCGGTCGGTTATCACCACTAATGCCCTTGAAGGACTGAAAGTGGTTGATATTATAGAAAGGATGTATAAATAAGAAGCGATTGTCCATCAAAAAAAATATTATTGTCGTCTATTCATCTCAGGTTCTGACAATAGCGATATCCTTCGTTTCTTCCATTTTTCTGTCACGCATTTTAGGACCGGAGGGAAGGGGTGAGCAGGCCCTTTTTTCCAATTCGATGGCATTCAGCGGATTGTTTTTCGGATTCAGTATCAATTCCACCATCACATACTTTCTGAATTCAGGAAAGATAAAGATTGAAAAGCTGTTTTTTTCTTTACTCCTTTTTTCCATCCTCACGAGCTTATTATTGTTCGGATCCTTACTTTATCTGAAATATCTGAATTTACTTGAATTGGCACTTCCGACCCGTTACCAACAAATGATGTATATCCTAATCTTTGTAATGGCTTATTTCTTCACACTATATGCCAGTATTTTGAATTCGTTCTTAACGGCAAATAAGATTTTCAGGAAACAGAATTTACTGATCCTCATCCCCAATGCACTCATGTTATTGATATACATCATGATCTATTCCAACGTCATCAAAGGGACTCATGTCAACGATTTTAATCTTGCTGTGTTTGGATTTCTTTTCACCTCTCTGGCCAATCTTGTTATTATGTACTGTGTCTTCAGAAAGGAATTACAGATCGATTACCTTTTTTCATTTTTAAGCAGAGATGAGATAGTCCTATTTATCAGATATTCATTTCTGGCGTATATGGGTAATATTGCACAATTCTTGTCATATAGGATGGACATTTGGACTGTCGACCAGTTCTGTGGAAAATACAATTTGGGCATATACTCACAGGCCATTATGTTGTTGCAAATGTTATGGGTGCTACCCAATACCCTGGGCAGTATATTATATTCATATGCAAGTCAGGCATCTTTTGAAGCCATACGTGAGAAGGCATTGCAACTGATCAGGCTTTCTATGTATTCGACCTTGGCCATTTCAATCGTCTTTCTTATTTTTTCTTATTTTTTTGTTCCTGTCTTGTTCGGTCCAAAATTCGGTGGATCGGTAGAAATTATTTTCATCCTCGTCACCGGTTATGTAGCGTTCAGTATTCCGAGCACCTCAAGTTCTTTATTTGCAGCATACGGTCATTTTAAAGTCAATTTCTATATCAGCTTTATTGTGGCTTTTGTATCGGTGTTCCTTTATTATTATTTTACAAAATATAGCGGACTTTATGGTGCCGCCATCGCGTCAGATCTGTCCTATCTGCTGACGACAGTGGCCTGCTTCTTTGTACTGAAAAAATATTTCGATATCAGACCCGGAGATCTTTTCAACATTAAAGGTGATGTCAGTCAGTTAAAGCTGATCATCTCGAAATATGTCAAAATATAGATTTTAACTTGATGTATGTATTATATTTGCCGGCGTTTCATTCAAAGCCTTAGGGTGAGGAGCGTCGTTCGAACATTTCAATAAATCGTTAGAATTCACATGGATAATTTGTTTGCTGAAAATATCAAAATCGGAAAGAATACCGTGATAGAAAAAAATGCGGTCATCAGAGGTATCAATGGGAAGGCAAAAAATATTGTAATCGGTGACAATTGTTATATCGGCGAATTTGTTCAGATCATTTGTGATGAATTTACCTTAGGCGATTATTCAAAGATTCAGCATCACACGAATATTCATGGTTATAAGCCTTGCTCGATAGGACACAATGCATGGATAGGCCAATACACCATTATCGATTCGATCGGTGGTGTGTCTATAGGGAATAACTGCGGTGTAGGTGCCCATTCACAATTATGGAGTCATATAAAATATGGTGATACCCTTGAGGGCTGTCGCTTTCTGAGTGAAAAGGAGATGAACATCGGAAACGATGTATGGTTTGTAGGGCATTGTATCGTTTCTCCAATCGTAGCTGAAGACAAGTCGATGGCCATGGCCGGTTCGGTGGTCACTAAGGATATGAAATACAATGAAATCTATGCAGGTAGTCCGGCGAAATCAATTTCAGACAAGGTCGGCCATCAGTTTGTTGAAAGATCGTTGGACGAGAAGATGGAAATGATGCGCACATATCTTCAATCTTTCGGTAATGATGATCAGATACTCCTCGTGGACAAGGAGGCGGACATACATTTTGATGACGACAAAACTTACTTTAATATAGCCGACCGAAAGTATAAGAAAACAGGAAGTGATATTGAAATAAGCTTTATGAAATTTCTCCTGCCTGCAAAGGCTAAGTTTGTTCCATACATAAATTAAAGACACGATGATTCCATTTAATAAACCATACTTTTCAGGTAAAGAAACCGCCTATATCGAAGAAGCCGTGCACTCAGGTAAGATTTCAGGTGATGGTATGTTTACACAACGGTGTCAGGCATTTTTTGAACGACGGTATGGATTTAAAAAATGTCTGTTGACAACCAGTTGCACGGACGCCCTTGAAATGGCAGCTATCTTGTTGGATATTAAGGAAGGTGATGAAGTCATCATGCCGTCCTACACCTTCGTTAGTACCGCGAATGCCTTTGTCTTGCGGGGGGCAAAAATTGTGTTCGTCGACAGTACTGCGGAAAATCCAAATATGGATACCCTGGCTATTGAAGCGCTAATTACGCCAAGAACCAAAGCCATCGTGGTCGTTCATTATGCAGGTATAGCCTGTGATATGAAGCAAGTGCTTGCGATGGCAGAAACTCATGGAATTTTTGTGGTTGAAGATGCAGCTCAGGCAATCGAAAGCTTTCACGAAGGGAAACCATTAGGCAGTATTGGTCATCTTGCTGCTTTCAGCTTTCATGAAACAAAAAATATCATCAGTGGTGAGGGAGGGATGTTAGTGATCAACGATGAGCGTTTCCTTCATCGTGCCGAGATTATCAGGGAAAAAGGAACCAATCGTTCACAGTTTTTCAGAGGTGAAGTCGATAAATATGGCTGGGTGGATATAGGTTCGTCTTTTTTACCAAGTGAAATCATTGCAGCCTTTTTGTATGCTCAGCTTGAAAATCTTGATGATATTCAAATGAAAAGAAAGAGCCTTTGGAATCAGTACATGAATCGGTTTGCTGGAAAAGCCGAATCAACGTTGTCATTGCCCTATATACCTGAGTACGCAACCAACAATGCGCATATGTTCTATCTGGTTTTTCAATCAGAAATACAACGGGGGAAAGTCATTTCAGCCTTACGCAACAAAGGAATCCATTCTGTATTTCATTATATCTCATTACATAAAAGTGAATTCTATAAAGACAAACATGATGGGCGAGATCTGATTCATACTGACCGCTATACCGATTGTTTACTCCGGCTTCCCATGTACTATGAATTAAGCATCGAAGACATAGATAGGATTACAGACATCATCCTTTCAAATTTAGAGGAATGACCATACACGTCTTCGCAGACTCATTAGGGTTGTACCCTTCTTATGTGGTTCAGAATGTCGACAAATACAATACTACCGGTTTGGTTCGTTTTGTGAATCTGGTCGACCAAGTAAAGATTCAGACAGACAGGATTGAATTGATCACAGGTTCAATAAGTTCGCAACAGCAATATGTCAGCCGACTGACAGTAGAAGTGACCCGTGTCGTATTTCATGCGTATCAACCGATGTCATATTATTTTCTCAGCTTTATCAGGCGTAAATATCCTGCGGCCAAAATGTGTTGGGTTTTCTGGAGTTTTGAGATCTATAACCGACCTTCGGTTTACCTCGACATTCTTGGAAAGTTCTCTAAGCAATATTATCTGTCCAAAGGGCGTTCCCGTCTTGTCAAAATAAAACAATGGCTGTATCGTATCTTGCCCGACGTTCTGATCAATGCGGGTTTCCGGATAATGAACAAGGCGTTGGTGACTGAGCGTAAATTTATACAGTCCTTTGCCGCAATTCATGAATTTTATTCGCTGTTGGACAACGACTACGTTTATCTCAGGACCCACTTTGATGTTTCACATATGAAGCATGAAAAATTTGCCTATTTATCGTTGGAGAAAATGATACCCGATCTTGAAAATGAAATGTCGCCCGGAAACCTTATCATGGTCGGTCACTCGGCAGCCATTGAAGGGAACCAGTATGAAATCCTAACCATGCTTTCTCCACTTTCTGTTTCTGTGAAGAGAAGAATTTGGTTGCCATTAGCGTATGGTAATGAGGACTACAGAAAGGTGATTCGCCTGTATGCGAAGTCGATTTTTAGTCAGGTTGAAATACTTGAAGACAAATTGACACCAGCCGATTATTATCAGAAACTTAAACAAGTTGGGTATTGTATTCTCAATATCAAGGTCCAACAGGGAATTGGAAACATTACTGCTTTATTATGGTATGGCGTAAAATTATTTTTGTCGAAGGAATCGGGTATGTATATAGATTTTAAACAATCAGGATTCATGATCTATTCAATCGAAGACGATCTGAATGAAGAGGAGTTGAATCTGAAACTGACAGAAGACCAGATTCAGACAAATAGACGTATTCTGAAAAGCCTTCTGAGTGATCAAAAATTATCGGTATATTGGAGAAAATTAAATTAATTTTGATATGATGAAGGCAATCGTACATAGTATCTTACTGCTGGTTGGGTTGTTGATGAATTCATATCAGGAAGCTCAGGCCCAGGCATTTAATATCAATACCTTTTTTAATGGACCACAATACGCATTTTATTCTGCAGACAGTAATAACTTTCTTCAAGATGAATCATATACAGAACCGTTGCTTGAACAGCATATTCATGATATGTGTAAATTGCCGACCGGTAGTTTTTATCATGCTCTTGATAAGATAACCTACTCTGGAAACAGAACTTTTTTAAACGGCCTTCACGATCAGGTGCCTGAATACGATACGATTTTTAAAGAATGTAAACTTGATTTTGTCTATGGCGGCATCAGCAGTTCGACTTACAGTTTTTTTGTGAACGGTCTCAACGACACCAATACAGCTTTTCTGGTCATGCCAGGCTCAGGCTCATTTCAGAGTTTGTTTATTGCGGAAGGCAATAGTGACAATTATCATAACCAGAGCTGCATCGTGAAGGAGATGCTTCGGCAAAAAGGAGATGTGTATGTGTATGTGAGACCGAATGAAGAATTCAGAAGTATATGGATTAATCGATACGGGACGGGATATTACCCGAAATTAGATTATGATGTACTTGATCCGTATACCAAATTTCATGGGATTGATTGGCAGGATAACCTGTTTTCAGAAATCAATGTATGGGTGCATTATTTGAAGAAAAAATACAAACGGGTTGTGATCATGGGGCTTTCAGCCGGCGGATGGCCTCCATTGTTTTCATCATTGCAGTTAAAGCCGGATGCTTGTATTATCGCGTCAGGATTTTCGGCTGCCAGTTATCAGAACTTCATTGTCACCAATAATGAGAACACGGTATTGGATGGTGTATTAGGAGTTTATACCATGGATTCTTTAAGGACTATCGTGCGTCACTCCAATACCGAGTATCTTTTTTCATATGGCGATCAGGAAGTCGATGGTAACCTCTATGAGTACCAATCGCACGCCTTACAGGATTCACTTCAAACGCCATCGCAGGCATCCAATATCAATTTCAGTTATTTTAGTGGAGTCCATACCTTCCATTGCCCTTCGATCGATACCTTTCTCGATCGGGTTTTGAACAAACCAAAGACCTTTATCAAGTTGCTGGATGATGTCTGCACGACTGATAGCGTTCAAGTAAAGATTAATTTTGCAGGCCACGCACCTTATGTATTTAATTTGTATAAAGATTCATCTTTCGTTTCTTCTTACTCTTCATCTGTAGATTCCACCATGATTACTTTGACCCAAGGCGGCACATATCAGGTTAGAGACTTGTATGACGCAGGACCAGAAATCGGTTACAAAAGTGATTTGTTTACCTATAGTAAAGACTCAGCTGTAACTCTATCCGTTAGCTCCACATATTTCAACTGTGACAGTAACAAAGCGGCTATGAATCTTCAACTGCAGGGCAATACACCATGGTTATTTACGTATTCGTTCAATGGATTGAATCATACAGATACTATACATTCAGCAAACAAAAGTTATTTATTCCCGAACGGAGAATTGCAGTTCATGCAACTTAGCACATTAAACGCATGTTCACTGAATTTGAATCAGCATTATATCTTTTCCGATTCTCAGGTAAATATTAATGTGCTGGCACCTGAATATTCGTGTGACAGCAATAAGACAAAAATCCATCTGAATTTGGCTGGAAAAGCTCCTTGGATCCTTCAGTATATCTATAATGGTGCACTTGTCAATAGGCCGGTTGCAAACCAAATGACGGATTTGTATTTCGATAATGGTCAGTATTATTTTATCAAGGTGACTGATTCCAATAACTGTTCTAAATCTATCAATCAAGGCTTTCTTTTTAATACCCTTCCGTTGAACATAACTTCAACAGTGCCATACTACAATTGTGACAGTGATAAAACTTTCATGCAGTTTCAATGTCAGGGTAATCAGCCGTGGATTTTGCATTATTCAAAGGACGCTGTAAATCAGACATTGATGTCAGGCAATTCAACCTTCAATACGTATCTTGAAGAGGGTACTTACGATTTTCAATATGTAACCGATGCATCAGGTTGTCAGCAGTCTCTGAATCAATCCTATACATTTGGATACCAAGCAATCAATGCGGTTTTCTCACCTCTCGAGTATGATTGTGATTCGCTGAAAGCAAAAATTCATTTTGAACTCGAGGGAAATCCTCCGTGGATTATACATTATACCAAGAATTCTATTCCGATGCAATGGGTGACTTATCAAGCCAGCGGCGATCAATATTTTTCAAACGGATTGTATTATTTTTCTGCGATAATTGATGCGACAAACTGTTTGAAATCTATCAATACAAGTGTCAATATAAACTATTCACCCATTCAGGTAACTCATACATCACCTGTATATGAATGCAGTACCAACCAGACGAATATTGCATTTCATTTTGGAGGCAATGGTCCATTTACTTTATCGTTCAGCAAGAATTCAAACCCGATTTCAATACTTTGTTTTTCGCCAGATACGACACTCAGTTTTGATAATGGAATGTATCATTTCAATAGTGTCGCTGATATCACAGGTTGCAGTGTTCCCATGACAGATGCCTTTACATTTAACAATGATACTCTTGAACTAGCTGTTGGAACACCCTCGTATAGTTGCGATTCGAATAAGACCAAGATTCATTTTGATTTGGAAGGTAATCCGCCGTTCACGATTTATTACTATCACAACCTGCAAAGCCAGCAATTGGTTACATCCCAGACTTCATTTGATGTATATTTTACAGACGGGAATTACTTCTTTTACAAGTTAAAGGACAATAAAAATTGTATTATTGATACCAATCTTATATACACATTCAATTTTCAACCTGTCACAGGTGTCATCACACAACAAGGCTATAATTGTGATTCAAATAAATATCAGGTCGATTTTTTATTCACAGGAAGCACCCTCTGGCACCTTGAATACACAGATGGTAGCAATGTCTATGTGAAGACCACTTCATCACCAAACATGAGTCTGTATCTGAATAATGGATCCTGGATTATCAATAAGGTAACGAACGATGCAGGTTGTGTTGAATATTTCAATCTTCCGCTTTCATTAACCTTCAATCCACTGAGTGCTTCGATTGTCAATCAGCAGTATGATTGTGATTCGAACAAATTGAAGATATCGTTCGCATTGACAGGAAACGCGCCATGGACGATTCATTATGTAAAAAACGGTGCTGTGCCTGTGTATCTGAATGATATAACTAGTAATCCGAATCATGCTCTTTATCTTTCAAACGGGTCCTACTCATTTCTCGATGTGAAGGATAATACGAATTGCAACGTGACATCATTATTTCAATCCTTCTGGAATAATTATTCCAATCTGGGCGTATCGGAGACAGCCAGGAGTTTCAGTTGTGACTCGAATAAGGTAAAGGTCGATTACACCCTTACAGGTGATGGGCCATGGACACTTTATTATAATAATTCGGTAACGGGAACAGTCTACTCGGTCAGTTCGGCAAACCCTTCCATGAGTTTGTATCTGAACAGCGGCCATTATTCACTTTTATCCGTTACAGATTCAAAGTGTTCCATTTCGTTGCAGGATACCCTTCTGATTAATTTTGAGATATTGGGCGCAGTAATCACTCCGGCTAGCGTTTCATGTGATTCAACGCAATATTTTATAAAATTTATAGCTCATGGAGGCAGGAAGCCTTACAACTATGAGTATTATTTTAATGGAGCTTTATTCACTATGTCGTCCATGACTGATACGACCGTACTCTACTTGCCGAATGGGAATTACCTTTTCACTCGTCTGACTGATTCGGTAGGTTGCATCATTCAATTCAACCAAAACTTGAGTGTTACTTATTCTGACTTTACTTTTAATTCAGTTTCATCATCCTATCTATGTGCGGCAAATAGTACGCAACTCACTTTTGATGTCACACATCAGCAACCGGTCTGGCTGGTATATATGAAGAATACCACCTTGGATACGCTGCTACTCTTGAACAGTTCCGGGGTATCCGGTTTCAGTAATGGCAACTATGATTTCCTATTTCTATACGATGCAGAAGGTTGCCATCATAACATCAATCAACAATTAATTATTAACAATACTCCGGTCACTTACACACCGATCGTTGTCAATACTGATTGCACCAACAAGAAATATGTTTATACCTCCACGTTAGGAGGAAAGGCACCTTGGCACATGGTTTATAATCATAATAACCTCCCTGATACATTACTTGTAAGCAATAGCTCATTACATTGGATAACTGTGCCAGGGACCTATTATCTGGCCGATATAAGGGACTCCAACAATTGCACGGTGATGATAAGCCGATCGGATACCTTGTATAATTTCATGTCTCAGTCTCCTGTCCTGCAGAAAAGCGGTAACCAGTTACAGGTCCAACCGCTTGGCTATAAGTATTATTGGTATAAGAATCTGGTGTTGGTTGATTCAACTGCAGGTAATTCATTGACAACATTGGATGATGGTAATTATTATGCTATGGTAAAGGATTTAGCCGGCTGTTTATATCCAACAAATTCAATCAAGGTATCCTACCCGGTAGATGTGGATGTTTATCAGACCAAGTCTGAGATCAAAGTATATCCCAATCCGATCCAATCCATTTCAACCGTCATGGTGAACGATACATACGGTTCTTTTTGGAACTATGTCATCATGGATATGAAGGGCCATAAGCTATTGAGTGGAGTGGAGCATACATCCATAAAAGAATTTGATTTCAGGTCATTTGCTTCAGGTGTGTATAGCCTGATCATCACCTATCAGCAAGATACGAGTAAGCATTTCATTCGTTTGATAAAAGAATGATGTGATCGATTATTTTTTTTTCATCACGACCATAATATTGGAGGTATATCGAGTTTCGTCTACTATCTGCATTTCCATTTGGTGTCTGACTGCAAACATTTCAATCTTTTCCATTGAAATAAAATGAAGGTCATTTTCAGTCTTGTTAAATCTAAATAAAGTAGTCGAGAAAAATTCAGTGAGTTTGGTGCCTTTTATACGGTGCTTCATATCAGTTATGCCGTCCCTAAGAATGAAAGTACCGCCAGCGGCTAATTTGTCGTAAATCCTTTGAAGTAATTGGTTCTGATTTTCATCAGTCAGATAATGCAGTACATCCATCAGAAGGATACAATCATATTCTTCATCCGGTAATTTCTCTGCTGCATCCACGGTTTCAAAACAGATACCTTCATTGAATGAAAAATTATGTTGTGCCAGTTCGATTTTTTCTGAATCATAATCAATCCCCATTACTTGCCGGTCTTTCGACGTCCAATGCAGCATATACGCAAGAAAACCATAGCCACATCCGATATCAAGAATCATACCTTTTTGGGGTACGAAACGTTCGATTAGTTTGTAATTACCTTCAAGTCTTGATTTGACACGGCAGTACCATTCCAGCACAGGCCCTTTATAAATATAGTTCTTTATAAGTTGTTCCCTGAAATAGTCAACGTTCTGTCTTTCGTTTCTCAGCAGATTATATTCATCTCTGAAATACCGGCTTATTTTTTTTGTTCTTTCAGAATAGCCTGTGCCGAAACGACTATCATCTGGTTCGATACGAGGCAGAAATTTGATATTGATTTCACCGTCCTTCAAGAGAAAATCACCTTTGCTCATAGTATAACCTATGCCGTGAAATAATAACGGTTGAATGGCCATTTGAAGTTGTTCGGCAATATAGAAAGCGCCTTTATGAAAGCGTTTTATCTCTTCATCATAACTACGTGTGCCTTCAGGGAACACAGCGATGGAGTAACCTCTGTCAACCCAATATTTGAGACGATCCACACTGAATTCGGCACCCTCTTCTACGGGATAATAATCAGCCATTCTGACCAGCATTCCGAAGACCGGAGAACGCCAGACCCATTTATTGGTCATCAACAGAATTTTGGGATGAAGTGAAATCACACGCAGCAAATCAAGGAAGGATGTATGATTGGCAATAAGTACCACTGGTTTACTGAAATCGGCGAGTTCTTTGTTGAAAATTTTCTTTTTCGCATTGGCCATTATATATAGCAAACTCCACATGGCTTTACAGACAATGACATGGTAAGCATATTTCATCTTGTCTCTGGAGAATGGAATGCATTTTGTGAGTATCAGGCCGGTTATCGTCACCAGTGTGCAACCCACCACATAATAAATGAAGGCAAAAATGGTTTTAAAAAAACTCCAGAAAGTGAAAGGGTGTTGTTTCTTATCTGCGCGATTTTGTATAAAGAAGTTAAAGAGCAGGGGTTGCAGGGTTTGTGATACCAACAGAATCGATAAGATACCGATGACTGACACCATAGCAATGGAGCGCAAGGCAGGATGTTTCGCGAATATGAGAATGCCAAGTCCTATGATGGTGGTGATGGCAGAAAGATAAATGGAGGTCTTCACTGAATCGATCTTAAGTTTTCCATATTTGTATTTTTCAATCAATCCATCAGTGATAAAAATGCTGTAATCATCACCAAGGCCAAAGATGAGTGTTGAAATGATGATATTGATAATATTGAATTCAATGCCAAGTAAGCCCATCAGCCCTAGGATACAGATCCAGGTAATCGCCATCGGAATAAAAGAAATTAAGGCCAGCTCAATACGTCCATACGAAATCAGAATGGTAAAGAAAACGATGAAAGAAGTCAGGAACAAGATCTTATAGAAATCCTCCTTTACATAGCGTACAAATTGCGATGTGATTAGTTGCCGGTCTGTTAGATAGCTTGATCGGGTCTTTTCGAAATGTTTGTACAAATCAGCTCTGTGATCCTGAGTTGTTTTAACCAATACAAGAAGTTTGAATCCATTCTTGTCATGAATTATAAAATCGTTGAAAAGGGAATTAAAGGTTTGTCTGAAACCTGAATCTGTACGCGAATAACTTTTATTCAGTATGGAGGCAATGCCATTAAAAGCGATTCGCGAAAATCCAATCGATGTTCCTTCAATATGTAATTCATTCAACAGGGCATTTTTTTTCTCGGCAGTCCAAAAGCTGTTCCAGCGTTTCAGTTTGAGTTGCTGCATACTGTCCGACAGAATGAAAGTTCCGATACTGCTGTACTTTCTGATGACACCTGACTTCTTAAGCTGATCGAGTATTTGGCCGGCTTCAGTATTTTTATTCAACACCTCATCCATGGTCTTACCTTCACTGACACAAAATATACTATTCAGCGATTCGGCATTATGCTGGTTAATCACTTTCTGTGATTGATGCAGTTCCTTACTCATATAGTTCATCTTCATCATGTCTTCGTTGAAACGGACATCATTCGAGAAGAAAGATAAAATGATAGTGACCAGACAGATACCAATGACGACCCACTTATTTTTATTTGGTGAATACGAAGAAAGTTTGTCAAGCCATGTAAAACGAACCTCTTTATGTGCAGTTGCTTTTGAAGAACGGATGAAGTGAGGCATAAAGATCAGTGTGCATAACGATGATCCGATGAGATTAAAGCCGGCAAACAAGCCGAGTTCCTGCAGTACCGGAGTGTGTAATAAATTCAGGCTAAAGAAGGCGAATATGGTGGTAAAACTTCCGATGGTCATGGGAATGGAAAGTTCCCTGATCGTTTCTTCTTTACTGAATGAATGTCTGAAATGTGATAAAAAATGTAATGAGTAATTGACGGCAATCCCAAGTATGACACTTGAAGCGCCTAGAGCAATCATACTGACTTTACCTTTTAGAAGGTACATCATGGCCATACCAAATAAACCGCCGAAAATGACAGGTATCATGATTTGAAGCGGAGCAAGAAAGCTTCTGAAGAATAAGATAAACAAAAGTAAAAGAAGCACGATGGTGATACTCAAAGTCAGAACTGTATCCGAACGCATTTGTGTGGCATTACCGGCTGCTACCAATTGGCCCCCGAAATAATGAAAGTTGATTGATTTATATTCGTTCTGTTTCAACAAATCTGTCAGGGTGGAATTGAACAAGGTACTCAACCCTTCATTCTGTTTAGTATTAGAAGCGGGATAGGTTGTATGTATAAAAAAGGTGAGCGTCTTCTGGTCGTTTGACAGGATATAGCCATCATACAAAGACGTATTCTCATCTTGCTGGATATCCTGTAATTTTTTCAGTGGAATGAATGAAAGTCCAAGTGGATCATTCGAAATAAGTTGTTTCATGGCCATTCCTCCGGGAGACGCCAGTATTCTGTAATTGGATGCCAATGAGGTTTTTACTTGCTCAGGCGCTATCAGACTGTCAATTTTCCGATAGTCTTTTTCATCGAGAAGAAAGGGGAGGTTGGATTGAACTGATTCGATTATTTCTAGGAATTTTTCCTCATTTTGTTTGGTTTCAACTTTTGCGATGAGATGGGTGCTGTCGTGTTGAAGTAATAAGGAGCTGAAATCATCGGTGAATGCAGTGAGCAAATCTGGGTCAATTACGCTTGTATCTTGAACAGAGACAGAAGCGATAATCCGGTCCAGCATCTTATTATTCGTAAGGATGCTACTAACATCTTTTTTGTTTTTATCCTTCGGAAGCATCGAACTCAAATCATTCTCCAATGTTAATTTTGAAGAGAGGAATGCGAAAATTCCAAGCAACGAAAGGAAGATAATATAAAGTAGGATCTTCCTTTCTTGAAACACACGATAAAGGCCTGTAAATAATTCTTTCACTGCGACTAAAGTAATGAAATTCCTGACGTTGATAAAATAAATGATAAAATCCTAAATGAGATTATCTGGCTTGATAGGACATGGTTCAGAATCCAAAAGAAAACCGGCCATACGACCGGTTTCCAATATTACTTAATTAAGTTATGTTAACCATTCCACTGTTTTGTAGCGAAACGATCGCTTACTATCAGTTCCTTATTTCCAGGAACATGTTTGTAAAAGCCTTCACCTGATTTGACACCAAGAAATCCTGCCTGAACCATGTTGGCCAACAGAGTAGCTGGTGCATACTTTTGATTACCGAAGCCCATGTGCAGTACGTTCATGATGCTGTAACAAGTATCTAATCCTATGAAATCGGCAAGTTGTAAAGGTCCCATTGGGTGAGCCATTCCTAATTTCATGATGGTGTCTATTTCTTCAACGCCGGCAACGCCCTCCTGAAGGGAAAGGATAGCTTCATTGATCATCGGTAATAAGATTCTGTTCGATATGAATCCAGGATAGTCATTTACCACACAAGGAACTTTGCCTATGGCTTTTGATAATTCAATGACTGCATTCGTTGTTTCCTTATCGGTAGCATATCCATTGATTATTTCTACCAATTTCATCACTGGCACCGGATTCATAAAGTGCATACCGATTACCTTACCCATGCGTCTTGTATGTGATGAAATCCGTGTGATAGAAATAGATGAAGTATTAGTTGCTAAAATACATTTTTCCGGGGCGTGCGCATCAATGGATTCGAAAATCTTCATTTTTAAGTCGATATTCTCAGTAGCAGCTTCAACCACAAGGTCTGCATCTTTTAAGGCTTCAGACATTTCAGTATACGTCGCGATACGGCCTAATGCAGCTTCCTTTTCAGCCTCAGTCATCATTTGTTTCGCAATTTGACGATCCATATTTTTAGCTATGGTAGACATGGCCCTGTTCATAGCATCTTGAGAAACGTCCATCATGCTCACATTATAGCCATGATTGGCAAAAACGTGACAAATTCCATTTCCCATGGTGCCTGCACCAATGACGGTTACATTTTTTATTTCGATTGGGGTTTGCTTCATAGTTGAATGGGCTAAAGTTGGTTCTAAGGTGCTAGTACTCATCGTATTTTATTTTTAAATTTAATGGGCAAAGGTATGTGATAAAAGCGTTTATGCACTTATTTTAGCCTCAATTTTTACACAATGAATCTCAAAATTATAAACACCTTTTTAGCCTTAATTATAATTCTCTCAGCGTTATATCCCATTAGTATAATCAATAAAATTTGGCTTTGACGAAAATGGAAGACGATAAGGCTTAAGAATACATCAAAGGGGAAATCAAGGATTATATAGTTAGTGCTTCCAGAAAATCATTCAATTTAAGCATAAGCAATATTTTCAGAGCAAAAGTGCACGCAGAGATGCATGGCGTTTTAGACAACAGCCGAGAAAATCGTACATCTCAGCTTTTTAAACCCATCGATCATTTCGTTAGCCAGAAGCACACCAT
>CAIQUX010000286.1 GCA_903875055.1 uncultured Bacteroidota bacterium | reverse complement strand
TTGAAAATGGGTGTCCATTATTCGACGCCAATCTTCGACGGTGCTACCAAAGATGAAATCGAAGCGCAGGTTATCAAAGCGAAATTGCCTGAATGGTGTCACTCGTATCTCTACGATGGTGAAACCGGAGAGCGTTTCCATCAGAAAGCAACCATGGGGGTTATCTATATGATGAAACTTCATCACTTGGTTGACGATAAGATGCATGCCCGTTCGATAGGACCATACAGTCTCATCACGCAACAGCCACTCGGAGGTAAAGCTCAGTTCGGAGGTCAGCGTTTCGGTGAGATGGAGGTTTGGGCTATCGAGGCCTATGGCGCCGCCAATATCCTTCAGGAATTGCTGACATTGAAATCAGATGATATCAATGGTAGAGCAAAAACCTACGAAGCGATAGTCAAAGGTGATAATCTTCCGAAACCGGGTATTCCTGAATCATTCAATGTATTGGTTCATGAATTGAGAGGCTTAGGCTTGGATTTACATTTCGAATAACAATCTCAGATTATTAAAATAATAAAGGCTGTTTCCATATGGAGACAGCCTTTTTTTATTGTTGCGAACCAAAAGTTTTATTGTTCCGCCCTTAGCTTCAGTTTTTCATTCATTAGCTTGAATCCATTGACGGTATTTACATCCAGCATTTTGCTGAAAATGGGTACTAAGATGCCTTTGAAGTTTTCTTTTTGAATGAAGGTGGTCGTTCCGTTTCCATGATCGATCAGTTCGAAGCAATGTTCCCCATCAAAAAGACCGGGAAATAAGAGATGTCCAATCCATCGGAATTCTTTATTCGCTCGGAATGCAAGTATTTTCGGTGTAAACGTCATCCCTTTCGCTTCGGGAGGTTGCATACGGGCCTTGATTTTCATTCCAACTTCGGCCTTTCCTTCAATGGATGTGATGAAAGGGTTCCATTCGGGATACTTTTTGAAATCGGTGAGGATGTTCCATATCGTTTCCGGTGTGCTGTGGATTAAGATTTCTGTCTTGATTTGTTTTGCCATGATGTGATTGTTTTATTGACAATACAAAGGTCCGGCATGATGTGTCCTGTGCTCTTGACAAAAATCAAGAAATCAAAGCAGGTTCTTTTTTCTGACCCTGCTGAATGTTTCTGGTGTCATACCAAGCATAGAGGCGATGTATTGTAAAGGTACCTGATTGAATAAGGCAGGGTTTTGCTCAAAAAAGAAATGATATCTCTCTTCGGCGCTCATGGAAAGGTGACTGAATATGCGATCTTCTAACATGATGAAGCATTTGGCGATAAATAGCTTTTCGAGTTCATGCCATTGAGGAACCAAGGTGCCGATACGCCTGTAATCGGCCTTGCTGATGGTATATAATTCCGTATCGGTCAATGCTTGTATGGTCCATCGGGCAGGGGTATCGAAAATCAGACTGGCCAGATCGGTCACAAAATAACCTTGACTCGAGATCCATTGTGTGACTTCCTTATCGGGTGTGGTGACAAAAATCCGAAGCAATCCAGTTTGGATGAAACTCAATTGATCACAATATCGTCCTGTCTTTAGAAAGTAATCGCCTTTTTTCAGAGATGTAGGTTTGAACAAGGAAGCAATCTGATCGAGATGTTCGTCGGGCAGACCGAAATAGGATTGGATGGATTGGGTTAGTACCGACATACTGAATTGAATTTATACCGTTGCAAATTACATTATCCCCCTGCATTTTAGTCAAATGCGTCCAATCTGTTGATGCATGTAAATTATCAGCCTCGGAATCATGGCGACAAACAGAAAAGTAATGTTTCGTGAGGACACGAAACATGGCGAGGGGAAAAAGGAACATTCGGTGAGACCAGCCGAAGTACAGACGAACCCCGACGTGTGCGACGCAACCCCGATGAGTGAAGAGAAAGGCGATGAGAACAAAATCACAGGTCTATATTAATGGGAACTAAAAGGAATTATTTACTAGTAACCTTCCGCTAGCTTCGCAGCGGGATTGAAAAATCTCACACTCCTTCATCGCATTGATTTTTCAAGAAAAAGAATATTTCATCCTCAGTGCCGTATTAACTTTCATCATTCCGCTTCAAGGTTCAAGATTCTGCCTTATATTTGCACCTCTAAAAAAATAAAGAATGTTCAATCTTGTACTCTTTGGACCTCCGGGAAGCGGTAAGGGGACTCAATCTTCAAAGATTTTGGAAAAGTATAGTCTGGTGCATATTTCTACAGGGGATATCCTTCGCATAGAGCAGGCAAAAGAATCTCCACTTGGCATAGAAGCGAAGAAGTTCATGGATCAGGGTATGCTGGTACCTGATGAGGTTGTCATCGGTATGATCAGCAGCAAACTGGATGAAAATCCGAATGTGGCCGGTTTTATCTTCGACGGTTTCCCACGTACTGTGGCACAGGCACAAGCTCTGGATAACTTGCTTGATTTCAAGAACAACCCGATTAATGTGGTCTTAAGTTTGTTGGTGACCGAAGAGGAATTGAAAACCCGTCTGATTTCACGAGGCGAATCTTCAGGTAGACCAGACGACAATGAGGAAGTGATCATGAAACGTATCAAGGAATATCATGCCAAGACCTCTCCGGTGGCTGATTACTACAAATCAAAAAACAAATTGGTGGAAGTCAAAGGCGAAGGCACGGTCGATACTATCTTCGATAGTCTCTGCGATGAAATCGACAACGCCCAGGAATAATATTTATACTCATTCAACTATCTGTACAGGCAGATTTATTTTCGCATCATGCAAGCAGATAATTTCATAGACTATATACGCGTCAATTGCAAATCAGGACATGGTGGTCCCGGTTGTGTGCATTTCCTCAGGGAGAAATTCAGACCCAATGGCGGTCCCGATGGAGGTAATGGTGGTCGCGGTGGTCATATCATCTTGCGGGGTAATAAAAATATGTGGACCTTGCTCCATCTCCGTTATCATAAGAACCTGATAGCCGAAGACGGTGAACGCGGTAGTAAGAATAACAGTTCGGGTAAATTCGGTGAAGATATCATTATCGATGTACCCTTAGGTACGGTTGGTAAAGACGATGAGACCGGTGAAGTGGAAGTTGAAGTACTAGAACACGGGCAAGAAGTGATCTGGATTCCGGGTGGACGCGGAGGATTAGGAAATGGTAATTTTGCCACCTCTACCAATCAGGCGCCTGATTATGCGCAACCAGGCGAACCGGGAGTAGATGCATGGAAAGTCGTTGAGTTGAAGATATTGGCCGATGTTGGTCTGGTTGGTTTCCCGAATGCCGGCAAATCTACGTTGTTATCTGTCATCAGTGCTGCTAAACCCAAGATTGCCGATTACGCCTTTACTACCATCACACCTAACTTAGGCATTGTCGATTATAAAGATGGAAAATCATTTTGCGAGGCCGATTTGCCAGGTATCATTGAAGGTGCCGCTGAAGGTAAAGGTCTGGGGCATCGTTTCCTTCGTCATGTGGAACGAAACCCTGCCTTGCTCATGTTGATTCCTGCCGACAGTAAAGATCATAAGAAGGAATATGATATCCTGATGCATGAACTGGAAGAATACAATCCTGATCTGCTGGATAAGAATATGCTGGTCGCCATCAGTAAAAGCGATATGCTTGATGCTGAACTGCAGGCAGAAATACGAAAAGAATTTCCAAAGAAAATACCGGTACACTTTTTCTCATCCATCACGCAAAAAGGGATTCCTGAATTGAAGGATAAACTGTGGACCATGTTGAATGAGGACGAAGAAGGTACAAGTTAGTAGTTACAAGTTATAAAGTTATAAGGTTTAAGAGCATGGTTACAAGTAACAAAACCATTTTATTACCTGTAAAACCCAAGAATACGAAGTCTTCAAACCAACATAAGTTTAAGAATATTACTTGTTCTTAATATGGGCGCACTTGTTATATTTGCAACCTTAATTTAACACTTGAACTTTTCACTCTCATATCCATCCTGGTTTGTACTTGTTTGTCTGGCAACAGGCTTGCTCTTTGCATTTTTCCTCTACCGGAAAATCAAAAACCGTTTCCCGTCGCCGATCATTTATTACTCGCTGGCCTTTATTCGTTTCCTGGTCATAAGCATATTGGCTTTTCTGTTGCTTTCACCGGTATTGAAATATCTTCAGAACAGGGAAGAAAAACCAACCATCGCCTTCATACAGGATAATACAGCTTCACAAAAATTCGGATTTAAAAAGACTGATAGCAGCACTTACCGAAAGGATGTATTGAATCTGATCGATGAATTGAAGAAGGATTACAATGTGAAGGAATTTTCAATGGGAAATCAGTTGAGCGATTCCTTGAAATTTAAGTACAACGAACAAAGTACCGATATCTCTTCAGCCCTTGAATTGGTGATGACCACCTTAGAAAGCGATAATCTCGGTGGTATCATATTGGCAAGTGATGGTATTTATAATAAGGGAGCCTCGCCTGTATCGGTCACCTATCCGTATAAAGGAGCCATCTATACCATAGGTTTGGGTGATACGAATGTTCAGAAGGATGCCTTGGTTGCCCGAGTTTTTGCCAATAAAGTGGTTTATCTGGGTGATCAGTTTGCCATCCGCAGCGATATCGCAGCCTATGCCTGCAAAGGAAGTCAGATCAGTGTGACTGTATTCAGTCATAATGCAAACCGTGTCATCAGTTCGCAAAACTTACAGGTGTCAGACGACCGTTATTCTAAATCAATTGAAACCATCGTCGATGCGAAGTCTGCCGGTGTACAACATTTTACCATCACTGTTTCAAAAGTGGAAGGTGAACAAAATCTTGCCAACAACACACAGGAAGTCTACGTCGAAGTGATAGACAGTAAGGAAAATGTTTTGATAGTCGCTAATGCACCACATCCGGATGTATTTGCCATGCGTGATGCCTTGAGTAAGAATAAGAATTATAAGATCGATGTGATGACCGCCGATAAGGCCAATGCCAAGATTGGTGATTATAACTTGATCATCTTGCATAATCTTCCATCGGTCAATTACAATGCAAGCAGTATCATCGATCAGGCTAAGAAGATCGGTATTTCTGTCTGGTATATCACCGGAAGTCAGACTGCCATCACAGCATTCAATCAGGATCAGGATGCCTTGCAAATTACAAGCCGAGGATTAAGTGCCAATGATGCACAAGGTGTATTGAATCCTAACTTCTCATATTTCACTGTAAATGCTGTCAACAATATCAGTTCATTACCGCCTTTGTCGGCTCCGTTCGGAGAATATAAGACCGGTCCCAATACACAGGTGTTGATGAATCAGAAATTGGGTGGGGTGACTACACAATATCCCTTGTTTTTGGTGCAACAAAATCTGAACGGTCGGGTAGGAGTACTCACAGGAGAAGGAATCTGGCGTTGGCGTTTGTACGATTACAACCAGCATAAGAATCATGATCTGGTGGATGATTATCTGTTGAAGACAGCGCAATATCTTTCTGTCAAACACGACAAGAAACAATTCCGCACTAGCATTGCAAAAACTGTTTATTCTGAAAGTGAACCGATCACCTTCGATGCAGAATTGTATAATGAGAACTATGAACTGATCAATACACCTGATGTGAATCTTGTGATCCTTGATTCGGCGAATAAGAAATATCAATATACAATGAATAAGAACGGAAATTCGTATTCACTGAATATCGGTAATTTAGGAGCAGGTAAATACACCTATGCGACTTCTACTTCGTTCAACGGACAAAATTATTCCGCTACAGGCAACCTGATCGTAGTCGCACAGAATATCGAGGAGGTTAACACGACAGCTGATTTCGGAATCTTGAACCAATTGGCTAAAAACTATGGCGGTGAATTTGTCTATCCTTCACAGATTGCTTCGTTGAAAGAGAAGATCAAGAATAATGCCTCCATCAAAACCATACTACGATCCACTGTCAACACTGATCCATTAATAGATTGGAAATGGTTGTTCGCTTTGCTGTTAGCCTTATTAAGTATCGAGTGGTTTGTCAGAAAGCGAAGCGGGAATTATTAGGAGTGGGACCGCGGACCGCAGACAATAGACGGCGGTCGATAGTCCGCAGACCACAGTCTAACTTGTTTTCAGAAATTGAATAATAGCTTTGTTCATTTCAGAAACTTGCTTCATTAAAGTCAAAACGGTTGGTTCATCAAAATCGATAAAATCAGCATAGTCACTTTCTTGTCTCCAATCGAATAATGTAGCGTATAACTTTCCATATTCAAGAGGAAACTTGTCTGATTTAATAAAATGTAAATTGAATTGAGTTTTAACTCCATTATGAGTTTCTGATTTTATTTCATGTTGATAAAGTAATGCCCCGATTAAGTAAAAACTAGAATAATAAAGTCTGTTTACACACGAATTCCATAGTTGATTTCCAGCAAGTAAGATGGCATCATCAAGCACTTCTTCAGATTTCTGAATTCTATAATTGATATAATCTTGTCGTGTGCCGGCCATTATAAATAAATTCCTTCTCGTTTGATGCTCTCATAAAGAGGTGTAATCTGATGCTCATGTTCCCAGTCTTTCTTCGAAAAGACAAATGTCGAAATAGGTTCACCGATTTCCAGTTCGATATCAAACAGAATGTCCCTGAATTCTCTTTCAATGGCTCTATTTACATCTGATTGATTGAGTAAAATTAAGATATCCCAATCTGAATCCTTGTCTGATTGCCCCCGGGCATGTGAACCAAAAAGAATCACATCTGCTAATGGACTCTTCTGCAGGACTCTTTTTTTTATCAGGTCAGTTATATGTTTTTCATGTTCGTTCACCAGACAAATGTAAATTGAACCATGCAAACATGCAACTTTAGTTACTCCCCGCTTTCCTTGACCTCATTCGTAAAGATGCTGAATATCGTTGTGCCATAGCTTTTCGAACGATTGAAGTTGGGATGTTTCTCGTAATTATTACGAGGCGTATGTTCGAGTATGAACCACCCATCAGGATTCAACATGTTTTTCTCAAAGATGAGTTTAGGCAGATCATCGATATTCTTTAAGGCATAAGGAGGTCCGGCAAAAATAAAATCGAAGGACGTTGTGCAGTTCCTGATATAAGTGAATACATCCATCTTCAACACCTTGAAGTTTTCAAACTTTAATTCAGCCACCGTCTTCTTGATGAATTGGATGGTATTATGATCTTGTTCAACTAATGTCAGGTCCTTGCATCCCCTTGATGCCAATTCATAACTGATACTGCCAGTGCCACCGAAGATATCCAGGGTCACAAGTTCTTCAATGTCAAGATTGTTTTGAATGATATTGAACAGACCTTCTTTGGCGATATCGGTTGTCGGTCGGGCCGGCATATTGGTTGGAGGATGAAACTTTCGCCCTCCGTGTATTCCGCTGATTATGCGCATGTCACTACAGATAATAGGTTGAAGAAATAATGGGTAGGTTGTGCCAGCATGCTATCAGGATATTTCAACGCCGAAACCCGATTGCAATATTTCATATTCGGGAAATAAAGCGATAACTCAGCAAAGACCACCGGCACTTGTTTCGATTCACCATGAAGTTGTATCGTCACCTTCTCCTTGGCGATCTCATTCACCGAAAGTATATTGGCTATATGATAGGTGATATCGGAAACCCCAATTTCGGTATAAATCTGATGTAAGTTCAGCTTGTTCTTATCATACAGCGACAGGGTAGCATTATCATCTTTTACACAAACAAACAGACTATGTTGTTCTTCATTCGTAAGCACTACAGGATACGTATCAAGCAGACAAGATGAGGCATCACAGAAGGTAGCATTCTTATAAAAAGACTGAAGAAAGGCAACGGTTGATTTTTTAATACTGAAGACAGACGTCATATTATCCTTCAGACTTTGAGTATGCAGTTCCTCTTCCGAAGGTAAATCATGTATCAGTTCAAAATACGTATTGGCTTCTTTCGGATCGAAGAGGGATGTAGGAACCAGGGTCGAACGGGCGCTGTCGATCGCTATTTTTACTTTTTTTACATTCTTGAAAACCGGATCGGTCAGGATGGCATTGAAATCGTTCTTGCCCAGCACTTTTCCCTGCAGATAATAATGTTTCAGCAGATGCACCTGTGTGAATCCCGCATCACTGATCACATAGGAGAGATAGTTTTTCCCCAGCAACATGCTGCACGAAAAATCAGACGCTTCTTTCAGTAAGGTGATATTATTCGTTATCTGTACAGTAGGTTCCAATGTCAATTTTCTAATGAAGCACAATATTAGAAAGAAATAGCCGAAATTAAAAATTGAACACCGTTGACAGTAACGTATAAAGCACCATCACTGCTATCGAAGCATTGACTTTTATTTGTTGTTTCTTAATCATACATCAAACTGATTTCATCATCATATCACCGTAATCTTTAACTTCGTCTTCTTCTCTTTTGCTTTACATTTGTCGCCTTATAAGTATGGAAGGTAGTTTACAGGTTTCAAATACATATCGGAATATCCTTAAGATAGCCTTGCCTATCAGTATCGCTATTCTGATCCCTCAACTCAACTTCCTCACGAATACGTTGTTTCTGGGATATTATAAACCGTCCCTTTCTCACTTTTCAACGGAAGATCTGCTGG
>CAIQUX010000285.1 GCA_903875055.1 uncultured Bacteroidota bacterium | reverse complement strand
AAAGTCTGAAGTGCATCAGGTACGAGCCGGCAAAACGAAGCTGTATTGATATACTGCGAGTTGCAGCCGGCGAAGTAGATGGTGTGCTTCAGGCTAACGAAATTGTGGAAGGTTTCGTAATAGCTGAGGTGCAAGCTTATTAAACTTATTGTCTACAATGTCATGCACCTTAGTGCACTACTTTTACGCTGAAATATGAAATCATCCTTAAATTGAGTGTTTTTCAGCGGGCCCTAAATAAGCAATATCTCACAATAATAAAGCGACACTTATTACCACGCTGAAATTTTAAATCTATTCCCTGCCATAGCCATTGAATTTGTTTTCAGTGGTGATGGTCAAGGAGAAGAGAAAACCATATTAGTGGTGTCAGAACCATCTTGAAATACTAAGTGCTCCAGCCAGCGTTGTGGTACCAGATAATTAGTTTTAGGTAAATTTAAAGTTGGCCAATGGTAATAAAACGGGTTCTTTTTGATCAGTTGCTTTTGGTGCTTTAACCGAACAGAGTACCTTTATGATTGCCATAGCAGAAGTTGCCGAAAAATGGCAGTCATAAAACACCATGATGATACGCAATTGTTTACTCTTGTTTTTGTTACTCACAGTTCCAACGATGATATGGAGTCAGTCTTCCATGATGACATTCAATCTGCGATATGACAATGCTGAAGATAACGAGAATGGATGGGGATACCGAAAAGCTGAAGTAGTGGAAATGATAGACTTTTATCACCCGGATATTTTGGGCATTCAAGAAGGCTTATATAATCAGGTGACGTATCTGGATTCAGCCCTGACCGATTATGATTATACCGGTGTCGGCAGAGAAGATGGAAAACGTCAAGGTGAATTTTCTGCCATATTTTATAATAAGCATAAGGTCAAACTGATATCATCAAGGACTTACTGGCTTTCCGAAACACCCGATACCGTATCTATAGGTTGGGACGCTGCGCTCGAAAGGATAGTGACCTTAGGCAAGTTTGTACAATTGAAGAATAAGGATACCTTCTATGTGTTCAACTGTCATATGGATCATATCGGAAAACTTGCCAGGGGAAACTCTGCCAAATTGATCCTTCGTATCATTGACGGCATGAAGATCTGGAATAAGAAAGTGATCGTTATGGGTGATTTGAATTCAGAACCTGATGATGCGGCTGTTCATACCTTGACAAGTAAATTGTCTGATATGAGAGGGAAACCACACGTTGTAAGTCATGGCCCCGATGGCACATTCAATCAATTCAATATTGACCTTCCTGTGACTAAGCGAATCGATTATATTTTCGTGAAGAACATCACTGTCACCGAACATATCCATATTGATGACAGACGCAAAAACAATTTGTGGTTATCAGACCATTTGCCGGTGCTCGTCAAAATGCGGTTATGATTACTTCTTCAAACCTTATTTATTCCTTCACGAATTTACTTTTAGCGCGTTGCTTTTCTGTTTTGATATCAATCAGATAAGTACCGGATTTTAATGAACTGATATCCAGTTTGTTGTTTTCCTTTCGAACTATATTTTGCGCTTGACCCAACATATTGAATACATTAACCGAACGAATGGATTCATCGCCTTGTAAGACCAATTCCTGCATTGCTGGGTTCGGGTACAGGGTAATCACCGGCAAGGCCTGACCGCTGACAGGCGTATAATAATGCTGGTAAAGCGTATTGTATTGAGCGTTTACCTTAAGTTGGCTTAAAAGAATAATGAGGGCTTTGAGTATGTTATTTCGCATCGTAATTTTTTTATCCAGACGGCGGTGATGTTGATACGGTTGGAAATTGTACCTTATGGTATGAAATGAACTTTGATGGTGATGTAATTAGTGAAACTAAAAACCAGCATGATAATATCTGGGTGTCTTGGGATTCAAATACGAGAGACTTGATGTTGGAAATGGTTATGATAATTACGATGTCAGGGCTGGTTATAAGATAGCTGGTGTTATATCATAAATCGTTACGAGTGGTTATCATTCGCTTAAGGATTTTATTCGAAGTGTTTTGTGACGAACTCAAATCCGATTAAAAGCTAAAAAAATATTTTAACGCTTGCATGCTTTTATTACTTTCGTTATTCCTATTTTTAGCTTCTGCCTATGGCATAATAATACTGATGAATTGTTAGGGCGGGGTAAAATAACTAGAACTAAAATAAAATGAATAAACTAAGTTGCTTCCTGATTTTAATAACTCTATTGTGCATTTCTTTGAAATCATCTGCACAGCCACCGAATAAATTTAGCTATCAGGCCGTTTGCCGCAATAGCGCCGGTAACATCATCGCTGGGCAGGCTGTGTCATTGCGACTAACTATTCATGACCAGTTACCGGCTGGAACTGTTTTGTATAAGGAAACTCATAGCGTTACAACGAACAACTTAGGATTGGTGACATTAGCTGTGGGTGGAGGCGTTGTGAATACCGGGAGTTTTTCATCTATTCCATGGGGTTCAGGTAGTAAATATCTTGAGGTAGAACTCAATACAGGTTCGGGTTTTAGTTCTCTTGGAACTACTCAACTATTAAGTGTCCCATATGCACTGTATGCTGAAAATGCCAATGTTCCAGGAATTCCCGGCCCCACAGGCCCGCAAGGACCTCCAGGAAGCGTCATTAACCTGGGGGGATTTATCCATTATCCAGGTGAACTGTACGGCGGAGGCGTAGTATTTCATGTGTACCGCGATTCGACAGGTGTAGAGCACGGATTGGTTTTAGCCCTCACTGATCAGAGTACTTCATCGCGATGGAGCAATTTATTTATACTTGCAGGACCTTCGGCACAGAGTAAATGGGACGGTCTTACCAACAGCAATACCATTGTTGCCCAACCGGGACATATCGCCAGTGCAGCTATATTATGCCTCGATTTGGTAAGCGAAGGTTATAGTGATTGGTATTTGCCTTCCATTCAAGAATTAAATCTTGTGTGGAACAATTATTACGCAGTCAGTAAGACCCTCAGTACTACCCCCGGTGCTACGGAAATGGCATCTGACGTCAGTAATTGGTATGCCAAATATTGGTCATCGACAGAAATTGGTTGGATGGAAGCTCTACACTTCGATTTCAATTTTGGTGTTCCCTACAACTATAACTGTTCCTTTACAAAAAGCAATCAATTGTACGTTAGAGCTATCAGGGCCTATTAACTCTAAATACGGCTACTTTTTGATTACAGACTTAATATTAATTTCTTAGCGGATTACCTCGCAGGAATTGAAGTGTAATTCATGACAATCAGTTACAGAGTGGATTTCATGTTTCAAATTTGGTTGGATTCGTTGGTATATTGTGACACATTCATCAGGTTTGCTGATACTTAGTATTGGACGGTTTATTGATCCTTTTTTACATTCACAAACTTGGAGAATAATCTTACTAAGGGGCACATTTCTGTGCTTGGTCTACTTTTCTTTTCGATTTTTTAAAGTAAGTTCTAACGCCAACAGGCCCTAGTTATAGATTCTTGGCCTTCACATAGACTCTCCAACGTTCGAGTACCTGTTCCATGTCATCCGGAAGTTTGCTTTCGAAATCGATTTGTTTTCCTGTTGTAGGATGGATAAAGCCAAGTGTTTTAGCATGTAATGCCTGACGTGGTAAGAGGCCGAAACAATTTTCGACAAAGGATTTATACTTGCTGAAGACGGTTCCTTTCAATACACGGTCGCCACCATAGGTCTTGTCGTTGAACAAGGTATGGCCGATATGTTTCATGTGTACACGTATCTGATGAGTACGACCTGTCTCCAGACGGCATTCGATCAGTGTCACATAATTGAATCGTTCCACAACCCTGTAATGAGTCACGGCATGTTTCCCTTTGCCATCATCTTCGCTATAAACGTCAAAGATTTTTCGAAGTCTTTCATGACGTCCTATATAAGTGTCGACTGTACCCGTTTCATTCTCTACATCACCCCATACAAGAGCGTAATAGAGGCGGTTCACAGTATGGTCAGCAAACTGATCGGATAATTTATTGACGGCGTTTTCGGTCTTGCCGATCACCAATAGGCCTGTCGTGTCTTTATCTATCCGATGTACCAGACCGATGCGGGGCAATTGTTCACGATCAGGATGCTGTTGTTGCAGATAATACGAAACCGCATTGACCACAGTGCCTGACCAGTTGCCATGACCGGGATGCACGACCATGTCGTACGGTTTATTGATCACCAATACATCATCATCTTCATACACCACATCTAAGGGAATATTCTCGGGTAAGATTTCGGTGCTGACCGGTTCACGAAAGGTATAGGCAACGATATGGTCTTCGGGTTTGATCTTATAATTCTGCTTGACAATCTTATCATTCACCACCACGCATTCATCATCGATGGCTTGCTGCACCTTATTGCGGGTGATACCGGCAATTTTGCTCATCAGATATTTGTCGATACGAAGGGATTCCTGTCCTTTCTCAACCACAAAATCCATCAACACATGTTTCTCTAAGGGCTGGTCTTCGGTCGATTCATCATCTTCCAGATCGCGATTTACTAATTGGGTACTCATGGGGGCAAATATAGCGGAAAGAGGGCAGATATGAGATGTTGAGATATGAGATGGGATTCAGGGGAAGTTTACTGCGAATCGATGGATTGTAATTGCACCTGAAAGACCTCTTGAAAATGTTGTCTTATCTTACCCTCTACCTCAGCTACATCTACTTTCCGACCCAGTTCCTTTTCCATACTGGTAACTTGTTTGTGCTGGATACCGCAAGGAATGATCATATTGAAATATTTCAAATCGGTATTGACATTGAGGGCAAAGCCATGCATGGTGATCCAACGGCTGGTTCGAACGCCCATGGCGCATATCTTTCGGGCTTTATGTGGCATATCGACATCAAGCCAAACACCGGTTTCGCCATCACTGCGGGTACTCGCGATACCATATTCTGCCAGCGTGCGGATGATCATTTCTTCGAGATTGCGCATATACAGCACGATATCAGGCTTGATACGTTCAAGATCCAGGATAGGATAACCTACAATCTGTTCGGGTCCATGAAAGGTGATGTCGCCACCACGATTGGTCTTAAAAAACTCGATTCCCTGATCGATCAGGTACTGGTTATTGACCAGCAGGTTCTCAATGGCACCGCTTTTACCCAATGTAAACACCGGATTATGCTCACATAAAATAAAATGATTCTCAGTCTGCATGGTTTCAACACCATTTCCGGCAATCTCATGATCGCGATTGACTTTCTTGACATCCAGATTTTTTTGCATCAGTGATTCCTGATAATCCCATGCCTCTTTATACGCGATACGTCCTAAATGCTGATATCTGACTTGCAACTGATTCATCGGGCAAATATAGTTCAGCCGAATGAGAGAATCTTATATCAGGTGTTCACTTACTGGTGATCACAATAAAATCAGGGTTTGAAAGGGTATAGTCCTGCTATCTCATCGCCTTCCTGAATACATTTACTGATACCAAAATGATCAGCGAACCGATGTATAGTGATCCGTTCAGAAAATAATCCCGTTTATTTATAGCTTCAAATACGTTTACTTTGCTCAGGTAAACGTATTTTTTTATGAAGAGTCATCCATGGCATGATGTTGAGACCGGTATTGAAGCACCGTCGACCGTCAATGCGATCATAGAAATCAGTCGCGGAAGCAAAGCAAAATATGAAGTAGATAAGGCGACAGGCCTGTTGCGTTTAGACAGGGTGTTACATGCTGCATTTTTCTATCCGATCAATTATGGATTTATCCCTCAGACATATGCCGGCGATGGTGATCCGCTCGATATCCTGGTGCTTTCTCAAGTGGATATACAACCTTTAAGTATCGTTACGGCAAAGGTCATAGGTGTTATGCGTATGATCGATCAGGGGATGGATGATAAAATCATTGCTGTATGTGCGAATGATATTTCAGTGGCTCATATCGGATCACTTGACGAATTGCCGCCCCATCTTATGAGCGAAATCCGACACTTTTTCGAGCAATACAAAAAACTGGAACATACCGAAGTCGTGGTCGACCAATTTATGGACAAGGAAAAAGCGTTTGAAATTATAAATCAAAGCATATTCGATTATAAGAAAGATATTTTACCCGGACTAACCAGGCCCCAATCATAAAGCAACTAAATTTATAATCATGCAAGTAGAAATATGGAGCGACGTACTGTGTCCCTTTTGTTATATCGGTAAGCGTCGATTTGAAAAAGCACTGGCCAATTCAGTCAATAAAAATCAGATAGAACTCGTCTGGAAAAGTTTTCAATTATCACCGGATATGATCACCGATCCTACGACCTCGGTCTATGATTATCTGGCACAACACAAAGGCATCAGCGTGGAGCAGGCCAGACAGATGATAGCGCAGGTGACACAAATGGCAGCACTCGAAGGATTGGAATATGATTTCGATAAAGCCATCAATGCCAATTCGTTTGATGCGCATCGCTTCTCGCAACTGGCCAGAGTACATCTGGTACAGGATGAAGCGGAAGAAAAATTATTTGCTGCATATTTTACGCAAGGAAAAAATATTGCCGATCATCAGACGTTGATCGAATTAGGCAGCGGTATCGGGCTTGATGAAAAAGTGGTGAGCGACATGCTACTTGGCGACGCTTATGCCAATGAGGTGATGCAGGATATCTATGAAGCGCAACAAGTCGGTGTTCGTGGCGTTCCGTTTTTCGTGTTCGATCGCAAGTATGCCGTATCAGGCGCGCAGGATGCACAGGTGTTTGAAGAGGTGCTTGAAAAGGCTTTTGGTGAATGGAAACAGTCTCTATCGAACATGCCTGAAATTCAGGAGGGCGATGTCTGCACTCCGGATGGAGACTATGCATAAGAGCTGAATCCTAAGGTGCAACTTTCGTTGACTTAAAAAGAAAAACTACCTTCGCATTTCAATTATATTCATCATGAAAAAGACAGGAATCCTATTGCTTTGTATCATGGGATTGTTCTCATGCAAGCAAGAAAAAAACACCTTCACCATCGACGGTCACATTGAACGGATGGAGAAAGGTGATATTTACTTTATCAAATCGGGCGAGGAAAAAGATATCGATACCGTCAAGGTTGAAAACGGGAATTTTACCTATAAAGGAACCCTCACTGAACCGACGGTCTATATGATCAATTTCGGTGAAGACCAGCAACCTGTATTTGCCATTCTTGAACCAGGCCATTTGACGCTCAGCTATGAAAAGGACAATAGCCATAGTCTGCTTATTAAAGGTGGAAAGGAGCAGGACATCTACAGCAACTTCATGAAGGGTTGTCAACCCACCATCACCAAGATGGATTCAATCGGCAAAGTGGCCGGCGAACACGAACACGATACAATCATGATGACACAACTCACTGCGCTCTTCAATCGATATGATGCTGCGTTAAGGGATGAACAACTGGCTTTCATAGATCAGCATGCCAACGATGTGGCCACGGCTTTTATCGCTATCAATTACTTAAATGCCAAACAAAGTACCACCGTTGACGATGTGCAATCGATCTACAATAAACTCTCACCACGAGTGCAGCAGACTTTTTATGGTAAGAAACTGGCCTCCATGCTTCAATTAAAGAAAAGCACCGATGTCGGCCAGGTCGCACCTGATTTTACCTTACCTGATGTGAACGACAAACCTGTTTCATTATCTTCTTTTAAAGGGAAAATAACTTTGCTCGATTTCTGGGCTAGTTGGTGCGGACCATGTCGTGCCGAAAACCCGAATGTGGTGAATGCTTACAAAAAATATCATCCTAAAGGACTGGAGATACTCGGCGTATCACTCGACAAGAAAAAAGAGAACTGGCTGGCAGCCATCGCGCACGATCAGCTTACCTGGAACCATGTGAGCGAGCTGAAAGGCTGGGACGGTAAGGTCGCTGAACAATTTGGTATACAATCCATTCCTTCCAATCTCTTACTTGATAAGGAAGGTCGTATCATTGCCAAGGACTTGCGTGAAGAGGATCTGATGAATAAACTGGATGAACTATTCAAATAATCTTTACTTTTGGCTATCATGAAAAAAATACTTTTTATCCTGTCGGCTATGGTGGCGTTGCATGCTTCTGCTGAAAAGAAACAAGGCAAGTTCACCCTCAATGGTAAAGTCACCGATACAGAAACCGGTTTTGTATTGATCCGTAATCTTACCAAACAGTTACCTGATACGGTTCGTATCGAGAAAGGCGAATTCAAGTATATCGGACAAACCGATCCTGGTACGCCTTATGTGGTTACTGATGAGACCAACAAGTATCAGATGTTTTTTGCCGAGCCTAATGCCGATATGCATATGATACTGAAACGAAAGGAGATGCAGGTGACCTTCATCGACGGATCAAGTGCGCAGGAAGTTTTCCGTAAACTGCTTGCTGCTCAAGATCCACTGCAAAGGGTTGTTGACCAGATGCAGCAAGAGGGCTCCAAGCCAGGTGCCAATCGCGACAGCATTCAACAATTGATTATGCAGATCAACAATCAGCGTAATGCCAACTTTTATCGCTTTTTGAAAGAGAACGGCAATTCTGAAGTGGCAGCTTTTCTAATTTACAGTTCCATTACCAACGAACGTGGTATCGATGCCACCATCGCCGATACCATGAATTCATTCCTGACCGGACCTGCCAAAACCTGTTTCTACGGACTCGAAGCACAAAAGTCAACCAATAAACTAAGGGCTGTGACAGTTGGATATATGGCACCCGATTTCACACAACCCGATACAACCGGAAAAAATTATTCGCTCTCCACCTTCAAAGGTAACTATCTGCTTGTCGATTTTTGGGCCAGTTGGTGTGGCCCCTGCAAGGGCGAAATACCTTTCATGAAAGAAGCCTATGAACATTTTCATGCCAAAGGTTTTGAGATACTGAGCGTGTCGCTCGACGATAAAAGGGAAGCCTGGATCAATGCCTTACGACAATTCAAGATGCCTTGGGCACAGGTCTCAGATGCCAAAGGATTTCGAAGTGTGGTCAATGAACTATATCCAATTCCATCGATTCCTAAAACACTGCTGCTCGATAAGACCGGCAAAATCATCGCTACCGATTTACGAGGGCCAGCGTTGGATAGCAAGCTTGAAGAATTGCTTGGAAAATAAAATATTGTTAGTACCTCTATCCTCGCGAGGTAAGGATAGGCTTTTGAAACACCCTGAACCATTTTCGTTTGTACGCAATCATGAATAAAATGATCAGTAGAATGAATGGCCATACATGCAACAAGGCTACCAGAAAAATAGAAAAGGCATAGCCACCGGCTTCTATTGCTTTAAACGCATTCACATAAAATGGTTCATGTAAATCATGCATGGTGGCGGTCTTTGTCTTCTCAACGAATGTATGTCCTTGTAGGTAGATGTCAAACCATAAATACTTGGTTCGATAATCTAATCGGTTGTAATCAGCTTTCCGCATGATGGCCACTTCATTCTTATGATCTGCATAAACGGTTTCTTTCAAATGCGTTGGTTTGGTTTCAAGCGGACTGTCCATATCAGCTAAGTCGGCTTTTTCGCTAAGGTCTTCCGTCACATCTTCTTCATCTACAAGCAGCTTGTCGATACTAGCATTCATTGAAAGCATGGCATGAATAAAGGAGTCAGATTGTTCCGTCGGGACTTTAACTTTCATAAACCCTTGCGGATTGATGTTATTAATGATTATACCTGAATCCAAACTCCAAGCGATTTCTTGTTGATATTGTCTGTTTGAATTCACTTCATAATGTATCACATGTCCGTTCATTGAATGTACGGTAGACTGTATGGTTTTGATGTTTTCAGATACATCATCCACCTGTAATTTGATTTCAGCGGTCTTGATCACCATCCTTGACGTATCATTTGCAGGAGCAGATTTAGCACCGGAGGAGCTTGCTTTCGATCTTTTTTCAGATAATGTTCTGTCTTGCTCACCGCAGGATATAAACAATAGGATGACTGCGCTCCATAGGAGCAGGATTATTTTGTTTGTCATGATAAATGATTTTTTCATTAATCACTATTTACATCAAATAGTGACCGTCTCATGTTGTTAAAGAAAACGGAAATGAAATTCATACCGTTTAACAGTAAAGGCTAACCGGTCTTCTATAATTTATTTTCATTCTAAGGAATGAACTTTAATTTCGACAAAAATTTATATAAACATGAAAAAACTATTCACCAGCCTTGCTTTATTGCTCCTGCAAATTTCATTGTTCGCTCAGATAGATACATCAAAAGCCAATCAATTGTTTAGTGCCATGGATACTCATCAGAAGGGAATGCTGAGTATGTGTGTATCTGAAAACGGAAAGATTACATATGCCAACAGCATCGGTTATGCCGATATAGAAAAAAACACGAAGGCTGATTCGCATACCATGTATCATATAGGATCCATCACAAAAATGTTTACAGCCGTAATGATGTTTCAACTCATTGACGAAAACAAAGTAAAACCCGATACGAAGTTGAGTACCTTTTTCCCAACCTTGCCCAACAGCAACAAGATCACGGTCTCTAATCTCATGAACCATCGAAGCGGTCTGCATAATTTTACGGATGATAGCATATATGCCACCTACATGGAAAAGCCGATGACCGAGACTCAGTTGATCGCTGTTTTTGAAAAGCAAGCCGCCGATTTTGAACCCGATACCAAAGCCACCTACAGCAATACCAATTATGTCTTACTCAGTCTCATCATTGAGAAATTGACAGGTCATTCCTATGCCGATGAATTACAAAAACGAATTTGCAAAAAGGTCAATCTTGCCGAAACCAAAGTCGCGACCAATAACCCTGAACCTCAAATTGCCCGTTCATATGAATTTGAAAACGGGCAATGGGAAAAATCAACCGAAACCGATATGAGTATTCCTCGCGGGGCCGGTGCCATTGTTTCTACACCAGCTGATTTGTGTCATTTCATTGAAGCCTTATTTGCCGGAAAATTAATAAGTGAATCTTCATTCAACGAAATGAAAACAATCAAGGATAATTATGGTAAAGGTATCTTTCAGATTCCCTTCGGTCCTAAAAAAGGATACGGACATACAGGAGGTATTGATGGTTTCGAATCCGTTCTTGGTTATTTCCCGGAAGACAAACTAGCCTTTTGTATCGTAAGCAACGGAATGAATTATGTGTTGAACGATGTGTCGATTGCCATCTTAAGCCTCTACTATAAAAAGCCATATACTATTCCCACGTTTGAAAAGAGGATACTCAACAAAGAAGAATCAGCTTCTCTCGAAGGGATTTATAACAGCAGTGTGGCCAGCATGAAAATAACGATCAAAATGAATGGCGATAAAATCACCGCACAGGGTACAGGACAACCCTCATTTCCGCTTGACAAAGTTTCAGAACTTGAATATAAGTTTGAAGCGGCCGGCGTAAAAATCGTATTCACGAAAGATAAGGAAGGTAACATACCATCATTTAACTTGTTGCAAGGTGGCATGAATCTGGTGTTCGAAAAAGAATAGGAAATATTATTTCTTATAATATCCATTCGCCAATATATCACTCATTACTTCATCAGTCACCAGATATCGGATTGATTTCTTCGCCCTGATAAGGTTACGAATATAGGTCGATGAAATATCCAATAAAGGTGCGTCAAGAACCTGCATCCTTTCATTCAGTGAACCCTCAATAGGACAATTGGGACGTTGATAAATCAAGATTGAATACTGGTCTACTAGCTGTTTATAGTTTTTCCATTTGCTGATATTCTGATAACTGTCGCTACCCATGATTACACTGAACGTATGCTCCGGATGCTTTTCCGTTAAATAGGTAAGAGTATCAATGGTATATGAAGGTCGTGCCAGAGAAAATTCAATATTACTGGCTTTGAACTTAGGTTCATTTTCGATGGCGAGTTGTACCAGATGAAAACGATGATTTTCATTCAACAGACTGACGCTTTCTTTCAAAGGATTTTGCGGTGAGACCACAAACCATATCCTGTCAAGTTCGCAATGATTCAATACATGACTGGCAATAATCAAATGTCCCACATGAATGGGATTAAAGCTTCCGAAATACAATCCGATCTTCATACTTTACTTGTTAAAACAGACTGTTCACAGCATGTTGAAAAATTAAAGATAGTATTAACAATCTTACTATTGTCAGTCTCAACTAATTATTCCACTTTTGGGTCATGATTAGAAAATTTACCATGTAAATTATTTGGTCCGCGAAGTTGGAAGTATAATTAGAGACGGTTTTCGGGATAGATATGTTTCCACCTTCGATGTGACCAAACCCAATTCTCAGGCTGGCGTTTGATGCTGTCCTCCAGAAAACGAACATAAGCTTCTGTTAGCTCACCTTCTTTCGTTTCTTTCGGATGCTCAAATGCCAGCTTCATTTTTATCTCATAATAGCCGCGTTTCAGTTTGATGATTTCACCGAAATAGACCAGATTGTCGTATCGTCTGGCGATGAATTCCGGTCCTTTAAAGAAGGCGGTTTTGCGGTTCAGGAAATCATTCCATGATACCCGTTTCGGATCACTCGGATTCTGATCAGCGATAAAACCCCAAAGGGTCTTATCATTTTGAATGGCGGTCATTTCCTTTTGCATGTCTTGTACTCTGACCAGTTTCATACCGGCTCTTCCACGTATTTTCAGAAATAGTTTTTCAAAGGCCGGATTTGTAAGTGGCATATACAAACCGGTAAAACGTCTCGGTACATGCCAGTTGCAGATAAGAGTCCCCCATTCCCAGTTAAACTGATGAGACATATAACCCTGACCGTTTCGGTTTTGGGTAGTCATCGAATCAAAGACTTCCCAATTACATTTCATTCGTCGATCGAGTTCTTCTTTTGAAATCGAAATCATCTTGATTGTTTCAACAATACTGTCACAAAGGTTATGATAATATTTTTTTGTGATATCCTGAATTTCTTTCTCTGACTTTTCAGGGAAGGAGATTGACAGGTTTTCATGAATGATATCTTTCCTGTATTTGATGATTTTACCCAAAATCAGATAAATAAAATCAGACAATCCATACAAGGCCCAAAAGGGGAGAAGTGAAAGAAGGTATAAGACGGGGTATAATAAATAATACATGAATGATTTACACAAAGAGTGATGGTGTAAATGTAATATTCAATTTTTATAAAACGAATGTCCGGATTGGAGTAATCACATGAACATGACTCAACAGAGGTCTAAGTGAAAAAAAGAAGCAAGGATTAATTGTCTAACTACAACTTAATATTGAACACCTTGTTGTTGATGGTTACTGTGGCATCATTGTCGCAGTTCCCATTACCAAAGTCGATGGTACGTAAAGCTTTACCTTGTGGCTGCATTTCTATTTTGCCTTGGTTGATATAACGGCAACCCAATACTTCTTTGATCAGGGGTTGCGTAATCGTCATGGCATAAAAAGTTTTTAATTCGTTCTGACCCGAACCGGTTCCTGTAATCTCATAAATATCATCACCCCAAACCGGTGTAGTGCTGCCTTGAGTCCAGGTGATGGTCCTGTTTGCTTCATAATAAAGGGTATCGGCTACCCCTGGTTTCATTACCTTACCAGCGATTACACTGGTGAAATAAGGTTGTGATGAACCATTCAACCCTTTATTTTCAACCACATTGCTACCCATTACCTGATAATTGTTTACAAAATAATTATCAAACGTGATGGTATGAACACTTCCTGAGTCAGCGTAGTGACCGGTATAGGAAACCAATATTTTACCTTTTCTGGTTCTGCCGTCATTGCACATACAATTGGCCGAGCCGAAATCAATCACGATGGTTCGGGGATTGCTGATGGTATCATGGGTTAACACAGCGCAGTAGCCTCTGGTCTTATAATTGGAAAGATTTCCTCCTGTATTTTTAGTTGCAGCATCATCAGCCAAATCAGCGGCATCATGAAATAAGAATTCATGCATGGCCAGTTCACCTGCTGTAGCTGTATCCGTATCTCTTTCCCGCACACAAGAGCTGAAAATCACGATTGTCAATGAAATTAATAAACTAAGTTGTTTTAAAGGCATTCTCTTAAGCATAATCACTTGTAATAAGGGTTTAAAAGTAATGCAAATGCATTAATTCGTCGGTTTTTTCTTCAAAATATTTGCCTCATTCACTCGCCATCCCTAATTCGCAGCCTGAAATACAGGTAGGACTATAAACAAAAGAGCCTCACTTAAGGATGAAGTAAGGCTCTTTAGCTGTGATTAGTTTTATGGAAGCGTGATGGTATACACAGTTCCATTTATGGTGACTGTAGCCGTATTGTCGCAAGTGCCGGCACCATAATCAATAGTGCGTAATGGTTTGCCTGAAGGTTGCAGTTCAATTTTTCCTGACGAAATCCAATTGCAGTCCATATGCCTTACCAATGGCTGTATGATGGTCATGGTATAGCTAGTTGATCCTTTGGTTCCTGAGGCAGTGCCGGTGATTTCGTACACATCATCCAGGCGGGTTGGTGTTGATTCTCCCTGGCTCCAGACTCTGGTCCTGTTTGAGTTCCAGGTGATGGAATCGCCGGTAGGTTTTACGATCAAGCCATTGACCACAATACTGAAATAACTATGTCCGAATGAATTATGTCCCATATTGGTGACTGTTTTAGATCCCATGATATGACGGTCGTTGACATAATAGCCATCGAAAGTGATTGAGTGCACACTGCCAGAATCACGATAATGACCAGAATAGCTCACCAGAATCTTTCCTCGTCTGTATCGGCCATCATTGCAAAGACAATTGGTGGCACCAAAATTAACGGTTATGGTCTTCGGTGTACTGAGTGTATCATGTGTGACCGTGGCACAGTTACTTGATGTTTTGTAATTACTCAGATTATCGCCGGTGTTTTTATCTGAGGCGTCGTCGGCAATATTGACGACATCGTTGTAGGCAGATTCGCTGAGAGCATTGTCAGCAGCTACTTCTGTGTCGCTGTCTGTGTTCTTGTCTCTCCTGTTACAATCGGTCAGAAAAAAGGTGGCCGTGATGGCGAGGGCGAAAAGGCCCAGTTTAAAAGGTGTGTGTTTCATTTTGTTATGTTTTTTACGCGGCCTATGACAAGAGATTAACATGGAGGTTTAAAATCAGGTTAAAATAAAATTCGTTCCCCTAAGTAAGGCCATAAAATGTTACCTTTAGCGCCCTTAAATAAGATATAGGACAGGAATTAACAGAAAATGAAAAGAAGAATAGCCATTTTTGGAAGTACAGGCTCTATTGGAACACAAGCAGTTGATGTCATAGCAAATAACAGCGATATCTTTTCGTTGGAAGTATTATCGGCGCACAGTAATGCCGACTTATTGATAGCTCAGGCTAAGCAATACCACCCGAACATCGTCATCATCACCGACGAATCAAAATATGAGAAAGTAAATTCAGCCCTCGAAAACGACAATATCAAGGTCTATGCGGGAGAAAAAGCACTTGTTGATATTGCCGGCAGCGATACGTATGATGTACTGCTGGCCGCGATTGTCGGTTATGCAGGACTTGCATCGACCCTGGCCGCTATCGAACAAGGAAAAACCATCGCGTTAGCTAATAAGGAAACACTGGTGGTTGCCGGTGATATCGTGACGGCTATGGCAAAAGAAAAAAATGCCCTTATTCTTCCTGTCGACAGCGAGCATTCGGCCATTTTTCAATGTCTGGTAGGCGAAAATAATAATCCGATAGAAAAAATAATCTTAACGGCTTCCGGTGGACCTTTCCTTGGGAAGAAACCCAATTATCTGATCAATGTAAAGAAAGACCATGCCCTTCAACATCCTAACTGGACCATGGGCGCAAAGATTTCAATTGACTCGGCTAGCTTGATGAACAAAGGACTTGAGATGATCGAGGCCAAATGGCTTTTCGGATTACAGAATGAACAGATAGAAATTATCGTGCACCCGCAATCGGTCATTCATTCCATGGTGCAGTTTGAAGACGGTAGCATGAAAGCCCAAATGGGGTTACCGGATATGAAACTTCCTATCCAATATGCACTGGCTTATCCGCAACGTGTAAAAAATGACTTCAAACGACTGCAGTTTAAGAACTATCCCTCATTGACCTTTGAACCGGCCGATATCAAAACCTTCAGAAATCTGGCTTTGGCGAAAGATGCCATGTTCAAAGGAGGTAATTCTCCATGCATACTTAATGCCGCCAATGAAATCGTAGTGGAAGCCTTCATAAAAAACAAGATCAGCTTTTTGGAAATGAGCGATATCATTGAAACCTGTCTGGAAAAATTGACATTCATTGAAAAACCAAGTCTGAACGATTATATACAAAGCAACCGGGAAACAAGGGATTTTGCTTCCTCATTAATCAAATAATAAACTCATCAGAAAATACATATGCAATTATTAGCTATCGAATGGGCTACCGTAGGGGTCAAAGCCGCACAACTTCTTTTGTCACTGAGTATCCTGGTTATCCTTCACGAATTCGGGCATTTCATTACTGCCAAATGGTTTGGTTGTCGTGTTGAGAAGTTCTACCTGTTCTTTGATCCATGGTTTTCTGTTCTAAAAAAGAAAGTAGGTGATACCGAATATGGTATCGGATGGTTGCCATTAGGCGGTTATGTGAAAATCTCAGGTATGATCGATGAAAGCATGGATAAAGAAGCCATGAAATTGCCCCCAAAAGATTGGGAATTCAGAAGTAAGCCGGCCTGGCAGCGACTAATAATCATGTTGGGTGGTATCATTGTGAATGTACTTTTGGCCATCTTTATTTTTTCAATGATACTGTTCAAATGGGGCGAACAAAAAGTACCCATGGCTTCATTGAAAAATGGTATCGCTTTTCAGGACAGCATTTTTTATAAGATTGGCTTACAAAAAGGTGATAAGATCGTCAGCGTTGATGGTCAAAAAATAGAATACCTCGACGGAGTTGAACTGAAAATCATTACCAGTAAATCAGCAGTGGTAGAACGAAACGGTGAGAATGTGACACTTAATTTCCCGGTTGATATGATAGGCACTTTGGTGGAACATAAGAATAAGATGAAAAGTGCCATCTTGTTTGAACCTCGGATGCCGGCTATCGTAGGCTCGTTTGAAGGTGGGGGTAAATCAAATGCACTTGATGCAGGTGTGAAAGAAGGCGATATTATCAAAGCGGTGGAAGGAACGCCTGTCACTTACTTTGATGAGATTGGTTCTTTGCTTCGCCAAACAAAGACAGATTCTGCCACCGTTCTTATAGACAGAAATGGAAGCGAAATAACTATTCGTTCTAAAATGATGGAGGACAAGAAATTGGGGATCCCATATATCCATGATCTGGAGAAACTGCAAAGCCTGGGCATTCTCAAGATTGAAACGAAGAACTATGGCTTCTTTGAATCGTTCCCTGCCGGTTGGCATAAGACCATGGACAAGCTCAAAGCGTATATCGATCAGTTCAGGTTGATATTGAGTCCAAAGACAGGCGCGTACAAAAGCTTAGGTGGTTTTAAAGCCATTGCCAATGCCTTTCCTGCCATCTGGGATTGGGAATCGTTCTGGAATATGACGGCCTTCCTTTCTATCGTATTGGCCTTTATGAATCTATTGCCAATACCGGCACTCGATGGTGGCCATGTGATGTTTACTTTATACGAAATGATTACCCGTCGTAAGCCAAATGAAAAAATCCTCGAATATGCACAAATGGCGGGCATGATACTTCTGCTTCTGCTGATGGTGTATGCCAATGCCAACGACTGGCTGGGTTGGGGTAAATAGGAAATAAAAAACTAATAAATTATGACTGCGAGGCGTTTAGGTCTCGCAGTTTTTTT
>CAIQUX010000284.1 GCA_903875055.1 uncultured Bacteroidota bacterium | reverse complement strand
GCTAGAAAGGATGATTATTACTTCACTAATGATAGGTGGCTTGCGCTGTGGCGGACATGATGGTTGTTTGGCTGCAGCTGATTGGGACCGCAAAATTGATTCTTGATATCTTACTATCGATTTCTATTCTCTCATGGTTATTTTGAGCGCGCTGACAACTTTATTTGCTGTCTTACATTTGTTTTCTACTCACTGAGAACATTTTCTGCTGTCTTACGACCGATTAGACCCTATCTACTATCTATTGAAACCTATTCAGTTTCGTATGGATGTATGATGAGACGATTGCCTATCATTTCAACGTACCGTATAGAATACGTCTGTCTATTTTTCAGACTAAACTACCAGAAACCAGCACGTTCATTTATCTGAATGCCCTGCTAAGTTGAATATTGATGGCATTAAAGCGAATCTGTTCTTTTTCAATCATCCGATTGTAATAATTATAGATCAGACTCAGACGCAATTTTTCAATATTCATGGTGAACTGTGAGCGAATATTAAACAGGTCGAGATTCATGTTTTCACCGATCTGTTTGCGGTATGAAAAAGAAGTCATCAAATTCATTTTATTCGTGATGGCATAAGAAACCGATGAGTTTGCATCTGCAAAGATGATATTGCTGAGCGTATTGAGTCTGGAATAATCGTATACATTGCCATTTACCGAGACCAGTATCCTCTTTAAAAAAAGCCCTTGCACATTCACATAATAACGCATCACCGTATATGGCAATACAGTACTGTTCATCCTGTCATATTCGGCACCTGCTCCGGCAAACCTGAAATTGGCTTTGATTCCCAACACGTGCTGATCAAAGTAATTCAACGTCATCAGATCCGTATTCTTTGGCGCTAAATAGTCTTGGGTCGAATAGCGGCCATAGATACCAAGTTTCCGGTTGAAGAATGAAAGCCCAGCGCTTACCAGATGATTGGTACTTTGGTATTGATACGACCCTGGTTGCAACGATATAAAATCAGCATAAACCATCGTGTTATCCGGTATCAATCCTCCGGCAATTCGTACTACCTGCAAGTAATTTTTCTGAGCAATCAGAAGATAGTCAACGTTAGGCTGATAGATGATGGTACCGGTATTATCCTTTATCTGCACACTTGAAAGAGTGATATAGGGTCTGGAAAGTAAGGTGATTTGCCCATCTTTAAGTGTGATCGCCTCGTTCACGACATTGATATATTGGTCTTTACTCTCCCACTTCTCCATCGAAATCGCATATTTATACGTAAGTTCCAGTTCATGCTTACGAAACAATTTCTTTATATAATTCAATTCAACATTTGCCTGATGTAATTTTTCTGTATAAACGGAATGGCTGGAAATGGTGTAATCATAATTAATCTGTGAGTGAAGGCTTTCAAACAACTGATGGTTTAAGCTTGCACCGGCGGAATGCTGTAACATGGCAAATAAATGTCGTCGTTCATCAAAGAACCTGTATCTCTCTGTGGCATGAAGTCTCCTGAAAAACTCCATTGACGCTTGCTGCATGCACTGATATCTGGTGAATGTTTCGAAACCACTTTGTGAGACAGCCGACAAAAAACCGCTCACGTTATCTATTTTCTTTTTTCCAAATAATACGCTGCCGTTGTAGGTAACATTATCTACCTGATTCGATACTTCAATTCCTCCGTAGTCTTTCCTGTAATAGTGATTTCGGGAGACCACGCCTTCCTGTTTACTGACGGAGTTAGAGATCAGATTGACTCTGGCCTCAAGATTATCTTGTCGATACTGAAAAGAGCGTCCGGTTTGCAATTCCAATTCATTGAGCGTGCTTCCTGTATATCCGACTGAGAATGGAATCTTGCCTGTTTTGGCATACATGATACTTCCGTAATTGGTTCCTTTTGATCTGAGACTTGATAGATTTTCCCTGTTTGCATCCAGATGGCTATTGTTATAGTAACTGATTAGTGAAAAACGGCTTTGTGGAAACAGGTTAATCTTGATTTCGTATTTGCGTAAGTTATTGCTTTCCACTTCATCCGGAATAACGAGATAATTTTCCTTCTGTCTTGCAGGTGAATAATCACCTTCCAGAAAGATCGTCATGAATCGCGGATGCCAGATATAGCTGTTAGACTTAAACGAAATGCCTCCTGAAAAATAGATAGATTGCTGACGTTCATCAATCTGGTTGCCTATCCTTATCTGCGAGCGGTAGTAACTGTTCAATCTAACTTCACCGTTATAGTTTTCCAAACCCCATATTTTTCCCACGCTTTGCCCTTGCGCCATACATTTCGCAGAGTACAGCAGTAAGAGAATGGACAATATGGTAAGGATTTTTTTCACCTAAGGTTCATTTTAATAGATAGTGATTGGATCCTCCGTGTGAATCGTGGCATTCATTACACCTTCTGTCGACAGATTTCTTGTGAATATCACTTTCCCTGAAACGGGCTTCTGTATGACAGTTCAGACACAATTCATTCCCCATATTCAGTAATAAAGAAGGGTTCTTACTATAATGTGGCGAATGACATTTTGTACAGGCACCGTTCGCTACAGGCTTATGCAGAAATTCAAACTTTTTGGGGTAATTCGTGTGGCAGGAATAACACATATCATCCTGTGGACTCACCTTATTCATCGGCTCATCAAAATTATGGCAGAGATTGCATTTATTGTCGCGATAAGGTTGATGATAATGAACGCTGTCCTTAATGACTTGCACGACGTCGGCTTTATGACTTGTCTCTGAAGAAGACAAAGCAGCGTGTTCATCACGAGTTGTATCGTGTATTTTTCTCGTTTCCACTCCATCAAAAAAACAGGCTAATATCTTCCTTCCGGCTTGAGGGGAACAGCCTGCTGATATGATAAGAACGGTGATCAGGAAGACTCGGAACAGTTTCATTGAACGATTTAATGATCTAATTGAACGATATTGTATCAACTCACATAATCATCACACCAATCGCGATGATCTACTTCGTATTATTTTTTTTGACAGCACCATACACACTTATTTTATCTGGCCCGTATTGGTTGGAGACAAATATTAAATAGTCCAATTGAAATTCGGGTGAGACAAATTGTTTGAAATAGTCCATATTTTCATAATCAATATATACCTTGGCAGGTAACCACATGTCGCCTGGCCCTTTGTATGACCCTCCGAAAAACATGAGCAACTTGCCTTGTTCATTGAACATCTGAACATTTTCAAAACCTGCATCGACGACAAATAAATTGTTCTCCTTGTCCACTGCAATTCCTTTTGGTCTGACGAATTGTCCCAATGCTTTTCCATATTCACCGATCGAATTGAGCAATTTGCCTTCTTCTGAAAATACTTTAATTTTAAAATCACCAAAATCGGTCACATACACTTTGTGATTCCTAACACAGATATTGATCGGGTTAAAAATAATCCGTTGCTTTTGTGAAGTGGTATCCGGAAAGGAATACAGCAAGCGATAATCATTTTTCTGATAGACATGAATGCGTTGGTCTTTGGAATTTGTGACCCAGATTTTATTGTCTGAAACGAAGACATCCATCGGTCTGAAATCGTCAATAGAATCTGTTCTTCCTATGGACTTCACAAAGTTCAGCTTACTATCGAATATGACCACCTCGTTTCGTTTCCCATCAGTGACATAAAGCATTCCTTCGTCATCGATGAAACAATTCAATGGCAATCTAAATTGCCCTCGGCCGGAAGGGTTGAAATTCGTAAACGAGTTTCTAGCCATATCAATGATTTCAATACCGGACGTAGAAGCGTCACAGATATAGATTTTCCCCTTATACGTCGCAATCCCATAAGGCTTTCCAATGGGCATGAGTTTCTCTTCTCCAAGTACCGCTTTCTTAATGCCTTTTCGCTTTCCTGTCACATCGACAGAATTACTAAAACTTCTCAGGTATTGAATTCTTGGGGGATCGGGCGGAGACGGATAGACAACACCTGAATAACTGATTACCTTCGTGCTATGACATCCTGCACTCAGGAACAAGGCAGCACAAACAAACCAGAAAATAAATTGTAGTTTGAATATGGCAAATAAATATCTGATCATTGAATTGGATTGATTTGAAAAGAAAACAGACCGATTTGATTCCAATGAATTTATTGAAAGAAAAAGGCTGTCTCATTTGTTGAGACAGCCCTTGTATGTCAACTGAAATAAAATAAATTCATCGTCCTATCAGCATGATTATTTGGCATGACATGTCAAACAAAGGGCACTTGCTGTGTTGGCTTTCACCAAGAGGCTTGCCTGACCTGACGTATTATGTACATTATGACAAGAAGCACATTGAAGTTTTCCACCTTTAAGCATATTCGCCGCGATGGTACCACCCAAGCCTGAAAGAGCCACCGTTGGATTTCTTAATCCCGGATCAGCTGCCACTAAGGCCGCATCATAGGTGAATGAAACCGGATGGTCATTGGTAAGGTTCGAAGCAATATTATTAGTGTTTGAAATGAAATGGGTACCTGTGGACATAGAACCGAAATTTTCAAGCGCTACGGTACCATCATGGCAACTGAGACATAGTTTAGAACTTGCATCCGGTTGACCTACGGTTGCATTTAATGATGAGGAGGTGTACACCTGAAATGTACTTGCTGTAGTAGCGTGATTCCAAAGAGGAGCATCTAATACCGAGGTATTTGCATTGTGCGGCGTATGGCATACGATGCAAATCTGACCACCGACACTGGTGTTCCATGTTTGTGAAGAAAAGTCATGAGCAGATCCAACGATGGTTTGTGAGAAACCAGCCAGACTCATCAGACTTAGGAGCGTGAGTAGACCTAATTTTTTTTTCATTATATGTATTGTTTTAGAAGTGAAAAGATTAAAACTGATAACGAAGATATGATAACTTTAACAATTGTGCAACAAAATGTCTTTTTATTTTTTACTTTTTCGGATGAAACGGGATAAATAACTCTTTAATAGGTTCTCGGATTGTGATTTGTTCCATGACATGTCAAATAACATTTTCCGTGATATCCTGTTGAATCCACATATTTCAATAAGCCGCTGGACGATGGAGTTACAATGCCTGACCTAAAATTGATCAAGTGGGTGTTATTAGTCGATGAATTTGGCACTAATGAACTAATACCATGTGGATCATGGCAGGTATTACATGGGGTGCGCTCTTCTACGACATGTTTATTATGGTATCGAAATGTATTTGAATTACTATTATCAGAATTAAGAATCACACTGGTCCTGTTGTGGCAGCTGTAACAAAGCGCATAATTCTGAGCAGATTCGATGGTTTGGCTGCTAGAATTAGAACCGTCGTTTTTTTCATACTGAAGTTTTAATAATTGCGGATAAGTAGATCCATGCGGGCCTTTAACTGAACCAAGGGAAGTATCATTGTTCGAATGGCAGGACGTACAATATAACACTGTGGTTGGTGTATTAGGTGAAACTAAATGCGATTGCACTATATCAGGACTATTTCTAGGCCCAGCAACAGGGTGAAAAGAAGGATTGCCTGTATCAAACTCAAGCCGGACATTATTTTGGGAAATGACTCGCGCTGTAGAAGAAGATGGAGCCCATGAATTCCCTGCATGACATTTATAGCAAATTTCATACGAATTCGTTGCAACAGTAACCGGTGTGCCAGATTGATTTATTCCGGAAACCCCTATTTCAGTACCTCTGACAAAAGGTGCTGACGCTGTAGTTGAATTAGCCGCATGAGGATTATGACAATCCGTGCATTCTACATGCTGTGACATGGTAGCGGCAGTTTCAGTAGGATCATGTAAACCGGTATAGCCATACACATTATGACGATACGTTTTCAAGACTTGTGTTTGGATATCTTTTGTGGCAGCATTTCCATTATGACAATCAAGGCAATTATTTTCTTCAATGCTATACTTGAGAAGCCTGGCACTACCCCCTGCTGTATGTGGGTTATGGCAATTTTCACAGGCATTGGCCGCCACTGTGGTATATGGGGTATGGAACCATGGATTTGGAGCAACTCCATTCCAGGTATGAGTAGACGTATTATGCGAACTGGCAGTCCAGTTAGTCCGGTTATGACAGCTATTACATAAATTAGAAGCTTGTGATGTGGTCACGAGGAAATTGGTATATATATTCTCATGCGGGTCATGACATGAGGTACATTGTACTTTTGAAGACGGATCTAATTTCACTGGTGGTGTGATGGCTGCAGGATTTTTTAACTGACCGTCATTGGTAGCCAGCGTTGAATTATAAATGAAGGAAATGGGATGATCATTGGATAAATTATTGGTCAGGTTTTTTACACCTGATGGCATATATGCAACACCTGTAACACCTAAAAAGCTTATTTGTGGTCCTGACATGATATTACCTAAACCAATGGT
>CAIQUX010000283.1 GCA_903875055.1 uncultured Bacteroidota bacterium | reverse complement strand
AGATCATTGACACACATCAACATCAGCCCGGCATTCTTTTATCAGATAATAAAAGCTATATCCGTTTTGCCTGTATTGATGGTTTTATCGATGTGCACGAATTACAACTCGAAGGAAAAACACGAATGAAAACGGATGATTTCTTACGAGGAAATAAGATCGTGTAAGCGATTTACTTTTCATTCATGAAACGATTCGACACCGCCAGCAACTCAGCGATATCGAGTTTATTCATACAATTAAAGTGTTTCTTCGGACATGTCGAATAACCGATCTTACTGCATGGACGACATCGCACTTTTTTGTTTTCGTAGATGTATGACTTCGGAGCGATATTGGTATTTATATTATTATAGCCGTAGTAGGGAAACATACCAAAAGCAGGCACCGTATTACCCCAGATCGAAATGATGGGTTTCTTGAACGCTGCCGCAATATGCATGAGACCTGTATCATGACTGATCACAAATCGCGCCTTTTGAATGATATGCGCACTTTCATTCAGATTGAATTTACCACAAGCATTATAGATCTTCACCTCATCCACCTTGCGGATTTTTTCCGCCTGCTGCGCATCTTCCTTGCCTCCTAAAAGCACGATCGGAAAATCGAGTTGGCGACAAAATTCCTGCCACTTGGCCACCGGCATCTTCTTGGTATCGTGTTGACCACCGATTGAGCAAGCCACATATCCCAGAGAATGAGCAGTCGGCAAATCATCTTTTTTCAATTCATCGTTCTTCGGAATAAAATAGTCAAGTCCCTGTCCGTCATTCTTTACACCCAAGGCTTTGATGCCATCAAAATAGCGTTCAACGATACTGCGGTCGGGAAGCAGATTGATCTTGGTATTGACAAGCAGCCATTTTCTCACATTGAGCTTTGAAAAGGCACACTTTCTGATATTGCTGTTGAAGGCCTGCGTGAGCATAGACTTCACATAGCGTGTCCTCAGATTCTTATGCAGATCGATGATCACATCATATCGTTCCTTCAGTAACTCCATGATGACCGGTATCAGATCGCCTTCCAGATAAAACCGTTTATCGATATACGGATTGTTTTCAACCACGGTCTGAAAGGATTTCTTGGTCAGAAAATGCACTTCAGCATTGGGCAATTGCGTTTTGACACAACGAATCACTGGTGTGGTCAATACGATATCACCTATGGACGAAAAACGGATTATGAGTATCTTCATGGACTATCTTCAATAAAGGCCGAAAGTAGTAAAATTGATGTAATAATTAGTAAGAAGCTGTTACGAAGTCGGCATTATCACAGTGCAGATTGATTATATCTGATCAAGAATATTCTTGTTGAGAATACGATAGTGCGACGGATAATAATTATTCATTCGGTTTCCCAGATTTTTTATCCATCCCAAATTATGTCCTTCATATCGCACCACGAACCAACCCTTAGCCGGACACTCGATATCAATGGTTTCACGTTGCAGGTAACGGACTGCCTCCTCAAGGCTCACTTCCACCGCCGGAATATCACGACGCAACTTTGTATACATAGCCAGTTCATGCTCAGGTATCAATTCACCGCGAATCACTTTACCACATAAGATACCCTTTTTCACCACCTTCAGATGTTGTGCAAAATACTCGGCAAATTCAGCATGAGCCGACTCAATCAGTATCAACTGATCATTTTGTAACAGTCCGAGTTTGTTATCGATATCGACATAGGGTTTCAGGGAAGTCAGGTCGGTCTTATTTTTACGGCTGCGGTTAGGGTCGAGCTTATTGGGCTTTTCACCACTGTTTCGTTTTTTAAAACAGGCCAGAAAAAACCCTTCCCCTTTGAGCAGATGAGGGAAAAAGCGATAGCCGTATCCTTGCTGCGCAGGACTTTTTGTTTCAATAATACCCCATTCAGCAGGCATATCGATATGACAAGTATCCACGTCGAATTGCTGTAAGATCGTATCGACGATGTCCTCATTCTCCTCTTCACAAAAAGAGCAAGTCATATACACCATGATACCGTCTTCCTTCACTGATGGAAAGATATCATGCAAGATGCGTTGCTGACGTTGTGAACAGAGATGCACGGTATCCATATCCCAGTCGTTGACGAAATCGGGCATCTTGCGAAACAAACCCGAACCCGAACAAGGCGCATCCACCAATACGATATCGAACAGGTTATTGATAGGAGCAAATTGTTTAGGATCATTAGAGCTGACCCAGGTATTCAGCTGTCCCCATTTGGTAAGATTCTCTGTGAGCATAGACACCCGGCTTGGAATCACCTCATTCGATAATAACAATGATTGCTCATTGAGTAAGGATGCCAGCAAGGTGCTTTTACCACCGGGAGCCGCACACAGATCGAGCGCCATAAGACGCTGACTGAAATCGACCACTTGCTTCAACGCATGTTCGAGAAACATCGATGAGGCCTCCTGTACATAATAGCATCCTGCATGTAACAAAGGATCGGCCGTGAAATTAGGACGTTGATCAAGATAACGACCTTCAGGGCACCAGGGCACAGACATGGCATCGGCATAGGCCTTGCTTGGTTTCGCCGGATTGAGACGCACGGAAACGACAGGTGGCAATTGGTGGGCTTGGTTCAATTGATCGATATCAGGAACCGTGATATGCGAAAAGCTTTCGAAAAGTGCCTGAGGCAGCGATAAATTCAACTCGATTAATTAAGGGTAAATAGGATATTTTTGCAGGACACGATACAAATATGCGATTTT
>CAIQUX010000282.1 GCA_903875055.1 uncultured Bacteroidota bacterium | reverse complement strand
AGATAGAGGCCGCTCGCGAAATTATCCACTGATATACTTACCTCTCCTACATCGGAATGAATCACCTGATTTTTTAATTCGTTTCCGAATACATCACATATCCTCAGCCGGGTATATGTGTTTGGAGAAAATGAAACATGCAGTTGGTCACGGCAGGGTGAAGGATATATCATTACAGCGTTTAGCAAATGTTCGTTTGTATTCAACGGTGAACAACCGTTATTGATGGTAAAAATGGCGCTGGTGGTACTATTGATACTATCAGCAGGGTCATACATTTCGAACAAGGTAGAATGGACACCAACTGAAGCAGAAAGAGAAAAATAATAGCTTAATAAAAGTGAACAGGAATCACTGACATGGCCACCAGACTTGCTATACGTTGCGCCGCTATAACAAGCATCACAATCACAAACAATTACTTCCCAGCCTATAGGCAATGGACAAAGGTTGGTGCGTACCCAGTTATAGTTTTTGCTTAATCCTGTACTGTTATGAAGTTTAAAATTATTATCCTTGTAGGACCCCGTACCGGAATAGGTGCGGTTTAAACTGTCTACCGAAAATGAAAAATAGTTTTGCGCCATAGAATCAAGTGACAATATTAATAGGAAGAAGAATAATAGATAGGATTTCATCTGGATGAATATGTGTTGTGAAGATAAAATGATTTGTCGGCTTATTTGTTATTTTTGCCGGAAATAAAAAACATATGCAATTTACATATTATGGCCATTCTTGTTTCAGTGTTGATATTGATGGTGTTCATCTGTTATTTGACCCGTTCATCAGCGGCAACGAATTGGCTTCGGCCATCCACATCGATGACATCAAAGCCGACTATATTCTGGTATCACACGGACATGCCGATCATATTTTGGATTGCGAAGCGATTGCGTTGCGTACAGGTGCTAAAGTGGTATGCAGTTGGGAAATTCATGAATGGTTGAATGCAAAAGGAGTGACGAATACTCATCCCATGAACACGGGTGGCCGATGGAACTTCGACGGGTTTTCTGTCAAATGTGTGGTGGCACAACATAGCAGCGGTCTCCATGGTGGCGCTTATGGCGGCAACCCGATGGGATTTATCGTGTATGCGAAGGATGAGTCATTTTATTATAGCGGTGATACATCGTTGACAATGGATATGCAATTGATTCCGAAATGGGCCACGTTGAAATTTGCTGTTTTGCCATTAGGAGACAACTTTACGATGGGTGTTTCGGATGCCGTTATGGCTGCACAATTCGTTGCGTCGAAGAAAGTGATCGGTGTTCACTACGATACGTTCGGGTTTATCAAGATCAATCATGAAGACGCAAGAAGAGCTTTCGCAAGCGAAGGCATCGAGCTTCAGCTGCCGGGTATCGGCGAAACCATCACGTTATAGAAGTCCGTTATCAGCAAAGCTGAAAAACTGATTGGACGCCAGGATTAAATGATCCAGTAGTTTTAGGTCCAGCAATTTGCCACCTTCTTTTATTTTTTCTGTCAGTCGTTTATCGGGTTCACTGGGTGTGAGATTCCCTGACGGATGATTGTGAGCCACTATCAGTTGAGTAACACCCGAAAGTTCCAATGCCTTTTTGAAAATGATTCGGGAATCAACGACGGTGGAAGTCAAGCCGCCATTACTGATGGGTTCAATACTGACGAGGAAATTGCCTGCGTTGAGATAGACCACAAAGAATTCTTCCACATGCTTATCGAGAAGGTAAGGTGAAAGCAGGTTGAATGAGTCGGTACTCGACAAGATCTTAGGTCGTTCAAGGGCCAAAGCGACTTGTCTTCGTTTGCCTAATTCGAGCGATGCCATCAGAGTGACCGCTTTCTTTTCGCCGATTCCTTTGATTTTTTTGATATCGGTTAAAGACAGTTTCCCCATTTCCAGTAAATTCTGCTGGCTCTTTTCAAGGATATCTTTTGCAATATCGATCGCACTTTTATTGGCGGTCCCTGTATTAATCAGGATAGCCAGCAGTTCTGCGTTGGATAAACTTTCAGGACCTTTTTGAATCAGTTTTTCTCTTGGACGATCTTCGCTTGCCCAGTTTTTAATACTTGTATACTCGTGCATCTTCAGAACATTTCATGGTTGATTTTAATATAATCATTGGTACGGCAATTTACATCATAGTATTCAATCATTAAAACAGGGTTGCTTTTTTATTGAAAATAAAAAACGCACCGGAATTGACCGATGCGTTTTTTATTATGTAAAACTGTGAAGAGATTCAACAGCTTTTTGTTGATATTTAAGGATGAGTCGAGTAAATAAAATTGCTGATATTAGTCTCCAACGATGGACTGTCCAATAGATCGACGTTGCCATCACCATTTAGGTCAGTTGACAAGTAACCATAAGAAAAATTACTGATATCGCTTTCCAACATACCTAAATCGAGCAAGTCGATATTTTCATCAACAGCGATATCACCAGTGAAGAAGGCCCATACGCCAGTACTCACTTCATACTGATTGTCGCCATAGGCTTGTGTAGCCGCTGTGCTGAAATTGTAACTGATGGCAGGCGCATTGAATGATACGGCTGTTGCTGACCATGTTTGTATAGCATTTCTGTGTTTCACGGCAATATAGTAAGAGCCGGAAACGGCAGGGAAGACACAAGTGGCGGTTCCATTTTGATTCATCACGGTGCGCACACTATGAATGATTCCAAAAGGAATATTGGCATCGCGCAATTCAACGTCTATAGAATCGCAGGCCGTGGCTGTGCTTGCTTCGCCCTGATTAGTCAATACAGGTAACATGGTGTTTGAGCCTGCATCCCAATAACCCTGTATGAAACAAGTGAGGTTAAGCGTTGTATTGCATACATTGGCGATAATCACTTTCGTATCAGAGGCTGTGCAACCATGAGCATCGGTCACCGTCACCTGATAGGTTGTAGTTGCTGCAGCAGCGGCTTTTGGATTAGCGATCGAGGCATTACTCATATTGCCGGATGGTGTCCAGGCATATCCTGTAATTGTACTTCCTTTTTCATACACTATTTCTCCATTCCAGATACGTGGTGAATTAGGGAAATTGAATGCACCTGCCATACCTAAGCCACCATGACCTTGTGTAATCGAGATATCTGAGTTGCTAATGTAAACTGTACCTACTGAAGTGCCATTTGTATAGCTGGCGCTGCCATCACAAACCACCACAAAACCATACGTTTGTCCGGCTGGGATAGTCAATGTAGATGTCACCGGTATGTTGGTCAACACACCCGCACCTGCAGGAGTGATAGCAACAGCGGTGCCTAATTGAGTCCATCCGGCACTGCTTGTCAGACTGGCATTACCATAGCCGCCAGCTTTATACCATACTTCGGCACTGGTTCCTGCTGTGATATGCATTTTGAATCCGGTAATAGTTACTGTGTTCGCTGCGATGATATCAAAGGCATTTCCTGAAGATCCGTTACCTGCAGCAAGGGTAGTAAATAAACTGCCATTTTGGATTGAAGAAGCTGTTGTAGTAAACTGTATAGAATCGCCAGGGCATGTTGCATTGGCGCTTGGAGTTGTGGAAACGGTTGGTGGCTGATAAGCAGCTATTGAAACCGATGAAGTGGCAGTACATCCATTCCCATCAGTTGCCATGACCGTATATGTTGTGCTACTGGAAGGTGAAGCTGAAACAGGAGAGCCTGTTGTTGAGCTAAGGCCTGCAGCCGGAGACCATGAATATGAAACAGTTGAACCTGAAGCTGTCAACACCAATGCAGGTGATCCGATACATATCAAAGAAGCAGATGAAGTAGCACTTACTGTAGGGTTTGGATTTACAGTAACAGTTGCTGCCACAGAAGAGGCTGTCGATGGACCTGAACTACAGGTAACATCGCAATGATATGTATTCGTGGCATTAACCGCAGCTGAATATGTTGAATTCGTAGCCCCGTTAATTGCTCCGGAATTGTCATACCATTGAAATGAAATGCCTGAATAGCCGAGCATGGAAGAAAGATTCGACAGGGAGAAAGAAACATTACCGCTACCGCATAATGTGCTGATAGAAGCGATTGTATTTCCCGGAGATGGAGTGCCAGTGCAAACTGGAGCTGCAGATATATTGACAAAATAATCCTCAACTTCGCCATACGCCGCATTGCCACATGGGCTCATAGCGCCACTATAAGCACCGCGAACACGCATTCTGGTGGTTCCGGTCAATGAAGTAGACGGTATGAAAATGTTGGCTGAGAAAGGTACTATGGAAGAAGCACCCGTGCCGCTTAAGACAAACTGTTCATCTGTCGTATTGAATACCGCATCATGATTGAAATCTATCCAGACAACTGCTTGGTCGCCGCTAAAGAAATTAGGAATGAGTACAGAGGCTGTATAGGTCTGACCTTGTGTCACATTCGTAGAAAGAGTAGTGTAATCTGTGTACGTTGTCGTACCACAGGCGCTTGAATTATTAATAGTGTTAAAGGTGACATTTCCTATATATTCATCACCGGCAGTGCAACCTGTAGTGGCGCCTGCAGCGCAATAGCAATTTAAGTAACCTAAGCCTACAAAAGCCAAGCCGGATTGGGAGGTAGTGCCACCGCATGTGACATCACAATATACTTCATCAGATCCGGTAATCACTTGTGAATAGGTATGGCTTGTTGCGCCGGGAACTGGTCCATTCAGATTGTTCCACTGATAGGTTACACCAATACCAGGCGTTGGAAATTGCAAACTAAAATTGATGCTTCCGCCCGAACATACAGCCGCCGCGCTAGCAATGGTATTGCCAGGGAAAGGTGTACCTGAACAAGGGGTTGGCGGAGCAATGGTGATAATATAATCCTGCGAAGATCCTGAACCAAAGGTCGTACAGGCATCGGAGCCGAAATTAGTATTGCTCTTCAATCGCGAACGTATTCTCATGAGCGTATTGCCAAGAAGCGCTGTTCCTGGAATAGTCAATGTAATGGTAGACGGTGTATTGGCAACAGACGAAGTGGTTACCTGAGCCCATTCTGTGGTATCAATGATGCCATTCTGATTGTAATCGATCCAGGCAGAAATGATAGCGGAATCAGTTGTGGTGACCGATAAATTATAGACTCCGTTTTGTTCAACCGTTGTAGTAAGAGATCCGGTTGGAGGATAGATGGCATGAGCCGGAGGGGCGCAGGCAGCTGAATTACTGATTGTATTGAAAACAACGTTTGAAATACCAGCCGTGCATAAAGTACCCGTATAAGTTGGGATGCAATAGCAATTCGCTAATCCACCAGTCATGAATGATTGAACCGAACAACCAGTGGCTGGGCCATCGGCATTACGGGGAACAATTTTCCAATAATAGTTGGTAAAGCTTGAAAGTGTTCCAGGAGTATACGTAGTTCCGGCTTGATTCGATGATACCAGAGCTGCCGGAGCTGAGGCAGTTACATCGGCCAGATTAGAACTGAAATACACATCATAACCAGTTGGTGCGCCACCACCACCTTGCCAGCTTAAGACCGGGTTGGTGCAGGTAACTGCATTTGTAGGGGAAAAATTAATCGCGCAGTTTGGCGGAACAGGAATGGCCACCGTGACTTCGATAGAGAATCTGAAAGGATTATTAGGTGCAAAATCAGCCCAAGTAGTGCCTCCTGAAGGTGAGGTGTAATAGAATGTTCCGCTTCGTATAGGGCTTTCAGTCTGGTAGCCAAAACCGATATTCGTTGTGCCGATTTGACGGACTCCGACAAAATAATCTCCATTTACGCTCACATTCGGAACAGAAATGAAAGATGTTCCAACGGCTGATGTGAGATTGCCTGAAGTCCAAAGATTAACTCCTGGAGTGCCATTGGTACCGCTTGCATCCCAAATGCCTAATTTATAGGTCAGGCCAGTAGTGGTAAGATCTACTTTGATTTCATTGATCTTTGGATTACTCATATTAAATGGATAATTCGCTCCGATATGAGAATTGAACTTAGCCACAAAATCTCCCGTGCCACCTGTAAATCCAACACCACCAGCATTAGGCAAAGCAGGGTTTTTATAAGTGTATACGTTCGGTGTCACATCCTGTGACCAGGTCTTTGTATTATTACTGGCATTCTGATCACCTGGCGAAGTGGCTGTGACAGTCACAATATCTCCGGTACTAAGATTCGATGGTGTATAGTTGGTGAACGTTACTACAGTTGAAGCGCCCGGTGCCAATGATAAAATAGCGACATTGTCAGTAAAAGTATTGGAGCCGGTAATATTGCACGAAACATTGATGCTGCTCATAGCGGCTGTTCCTGCATTGGTTATATTTGCTTTGATAAGTGTTGGAGTGCCATATTCTATAGGTAATTTACCTAATGTATAGATATTACTTACAGCAATATCATTTGCAAATGTAAAGCCCATTTGAACTTCAGGTCTGTATAAACTATAGGTTGTTGCTAAAGTAGCTGGAGCAGTGGCACTTGTTGTTTGTGTACAAACTCCGCTGCTCGCAATTGAATTATTTACTGAATGTTGAGTGGTTCCAGATAAAGTTCCTGAAACATTACTGTATTCAATAGCGACATAAATTCCTCCTCCGGTATAGGTGAAAGGTGCTACATTATAATTTATTTGATAATAGCCCGCTGCAGTTGGAAAAGTCAGAGGAGAGGAAGCAACCTGTGTCATCCCAGTTAAAATGGTGGCCCATGAAGTTCCCTTTGAATAAGTTGTGTTACTTGTATTCTGTAAATAAATATTGACATTGCCAGTAGCTGCCGGATTCGCAGCTACAAAAATATGTAATTTTATATAATTTAAAATCTGAGAAACAGGTACGCCAGATGCCGCCATCTCAGTCGGCGTGATCAGAAAGCCAGTTCTTGTCCATCGGTAATGTCCCTGTGGACTAAAACCCACAGAAAACTGCAAATTCAAATTGGGAACTAGCTGAAAAGTCTGTGCTTCCGCTAATTGTGTCACGAAAAGTAAAAGGAATAAGGCAATGATTTTTCGAAGTGCTAATAGTTTTTGTTTCATAAATAATTGTTTTTTTTGTGATGAATCCATAAATGTAACTGTTTGATTTTCAATATACAAGCCTATTAACAATTGTTAATTTGCTAATATGTTTTGATTGGATTTCTAAAGTGGATGTAATAAGTTGAATTAGATTAATTTAGTGCCCACACTTTTATTCACTCACTCGTCATGCTTCGTTCAGTCATCCAACATCTTCGACTCCCTTTTTCCGTTCTTCTGATGCCGGTATTTCTGTTTGCTATGGCTGAATTGAACGGTCATCAAATTTATATCAGACATGCTATCTTATTGTTTCTTGTCCTTCATTTGCTGGTCTATCCTTCGAGCAATGCGTTCAATAGCCTGCAGGATGAAGACAAAGGAAGTATAGGATTGGTCAAAAAGCCATTGCCTGTACCAGATGAATTAGCATGGATTACATGGGTCATGGATGCCTTGGCGGTGGCTCTCTCAGTCATGATAAGTATCGGTGCAGCGTCAGGAATACTTATCTATATCCTCTTCTCCAGATTATACAGTGATCGAAAGATACGACTGAAGAAATATCCGGTCATTGGCTTTCTGACCGTTTTTATTTTTCAGGGCTTTTGGATTTATATCTTGGTGCAATATGCAGTAGCTGGTATTGGAATCAAAGATTCTTATCCATTGGCCGTTTGCGCCAGTTGCCTGATTGGTGCCATGTATCCCTTGTCACAAATCTATCAGCATAAGCAAGACAAAGAAGACGGTGTGACCAGCATTAGTTATCTCTTAGGATATCGTGGGACTTTTTTGTTTTCGGGGTTGTTGTTCCTCATCGGCACCTCTATTTTTATCAGTATGCATCTTGTTGACCGCAATTTGAATGTAATTACATTCTTCATGTTGGGGCAGTTGCCGGTGGTGTTGTATTTTTTGTATTGGTTCTATAAAGTTTGGAACGATACCTCAGAAGCCAATTTTAAACACACCATGTATATGAATGTCATTTCATCTGTCTGCATGAATATCACTTTTGTCATTTTGTTTTTCTGCAAACAATAAGATATACTTACCTTACGCTCTTTATCATCTTTTCATAAAACCTGTTCTGTTTCTTGGCATTCATTCACTCTATCGGATTGGCAAAAGCACCTTACGCGCATACGCAAAAGGGGATCTTCAATTTTGTGATGGAAATGTATGATGTGCCAGAAAGGGATGCCGAGAAAATAGCTCGCTTATATACGCATTCTGAAATCGAGACAAGATATTCTGCCATTGAGGATTTCTCCTTACCTAAATCGGAATGGACTTTTTTTGAGAAGGATGCGGTGACCTCGGTTGAAAAAAGGATGAAGAAATTTTTTGAGATTGCTCCCGGTCTCGGTGTTGAAGCGGTATTGAAGTGCTTATCCGAAGAACAGTTAGCACACGTCACACATCTGATCACGGTTAGTTGCACGGGCGTTTCGGCACCCGGACTCGATATCCAACTGATGAAGTTATTGAAATTGCCATCAACGATACACCGCACCAGTATCAATTTCATGGGATGCTATGCGGCTATCCATGCCCTAAAACAAGCCAATGCGATTTGTATGTCAATGCCTGAAGCGAAGGTGCTGATTGTGGATATTGAACTTTGTACACTCCACTTTCAGCTTGATTACTCAATGGATAATATCGCCTCGTCATTGCTGTTTGCCGATGGTGCAGCTGCTGCATTGGTTTCCAATGAGGAAGGCCTTTACTCAATCATAGATTTTTATTCCGAAGTTGCTTTCGATGGATACAAGGATATGGCCTGGGATATTTCGTCTTCAGGCTTTTTAATGACCTTAAGTTCTTATGTTCCATCGATCATCGCTGATGTCATAGAGCCCATGTTGCTCAATTCGTTGACCAAGATGAATATCACAAAGGATGAAATCAGACATTGGGCCATTCATCCCGGTGGAAAGAAAATTGTTTCTGAGATTGAAAAGGTATTGTCACTTACTAAACAGGATGTGGAAGTTTCTAGATCTGTGTTGAATGATCATGGTAATATGTCATCCGTCACGATATTTTTTGTCTTGGAAAGAATGAGACAACAGATTAAGGCAGAGAACGAAAACGTGTATGCCGTTGCCTTTGGTCCAGGATTGACTATTGAAACCATGTTTTTGAAATCATGCTGATTCAGAGAGAACGAAGTACTGAACTGGAACTGCTGGACGGGGATCAGATTCCGTTTGAAGAGATCAGGCAGAATCTCATCGAGCTGAATACGATCAATACCTTGCTCGGTGGTCATAAGATTACAATTGACGGAGTGCGAAAATTTCTTCCGTTCGTCAATGAGCCAATTCATATTGTTGAAATCGGATCGGGCGGTGGCGATAACCTGAAAGAGATCGGGGACTTTCTTAAAAAGAAAGGCTTGCGATTTAAACTCACCGGCATTGACATAAAACAAGATTGTGTAGACTATGCAAAACGTCAATATCCTTTCATTGAATTCGTCTGCTCGGATTATAAAGACATTTCGTTTGAACAGAAACCTGATATCATCTTCAACTCCTTGTTTTGTCATCACTTTACGAATGAACAATTAGTGGATATGCTTCAATGGATGAAACGAAATTCAACCCGGGGTTTCTTTATCAATGATCTGCAACGGAACAGTATGGCTTATTATGCTATCAAATGGCTTACCCGTTTATTCTCTAAATCTTATTTGGTGAAGCATGATGCGCCTTTGTCTGTTGCCAGAAGTTTTGCCAGAAAGGATTGGCATTCCATATTTAAACTCTCCGGAATTGATGAGTATGAAGTTGAATGGAAATGGGCCTTCAGATATTTGGTGAGTGTAGGTTGTAAGGCAGAATAAAAAATTACCAGCCCATACTCAAAACGTCTGCGATATGGGCCGTTTTGATATTCAATTTCTCATGCCTGATATAGCCGTCGAGATGCATCAGGCAGGATACATCGGTAGAGATGATATAGTCGGCCCCGACCTCCAAGGCACTTGAAACTTTAGTTTGCGACATGCCGATGGAAATAGGTTCGTACTTGACAGCAAATGTGCCGCCGAATCCGCAACATGTTTCACATTCCTTCATTTCGCGAAGTTCAAGTCCTTTGACGTTAGCCAGTAATTTTCTAGGTCCCGATTTGATACCACATTCCCTTAAGGCTCCACAAGAGTCATGATATGTAGCGACGGCATTCAGTTGGGCGCCCACATTTTCAATTTTCAGGATATCGACCAGAAACTCGGTGAATTCAAATGAACGTTTGGTGACGGCCTTGGCCTCGTTATGGCTCGATGTATTGTCAAAGATTTCTTCAAAGCATCCCCTTACATAACCGATACATGAACCTGAAGGCGAAACGATGTATTCATCTCCTGAAAAATCGTGAATGAATTTTTCACTGACGGCTTTGGCTTCTTTTATATAACCTGCATTATAGGCAGGTTGCCCGCAGCATGTCTGATTCGGATTATACGATACATGGCATCCTACTTTCTCCAATACCTTCACCATGTTCATCCCGACTTCAGGATAAAGTTGATCAACAAAACAAGGAATGAATAGTTGTACCTTCATGTTTATCGTTTTAATGAGTTCTTAAATGCCATCATCTTAAGGGCTGCAATGGCTGATTCTTCTCCTTTGTGGCCATGTTTACCGCCTAGCCTGTCATACGCCTGGTCTTCGTTGTTGACCGTCAGTACTCCAAAAATGACAGGGCTGTTCAAGGTGAGATTCAATTGTGTTATGCCTTCAATCACTGATTTACAGACTACATCAAAATGAGGTGTTTCTCCTCTAATCACACAACCCAGCGTGATGTAGGCGTCTGCACCGATATGGGATTGATATTGGGCAACAGCAAATGGAATCTCAACGGCTCCGGGTACCTGAATCTCCATGATGGTGATTTGTGGGAAATCCGCTAATATTTTTTTTGCCCCTTCCAACAGTCGGGCAATGATGCCATGATTCCATTCTGTATAAACTAAAACAACCTGCGAGCTTGGAATCTGCAGGTTGCTGTAATCTGTTAAAATTGAATTGTCTAGTGAGGATGCCATTCGTTATGGATTGTAATCACCAAGACGAGCCAGATATTTGTCCATGTTCCTGGCTTGCATGCTCATTGGAAATTCATCCTTGATTCTGCGATAAAGCTTGATGGCATCTTCATTTTTATTTTTCAACTCATACGCCATACCTGCTCTTTCAAGATATAACGGAGTCAATAGCGTGTTGTCGTTATCGCTGGCAGCTTCAAGATAAGATTTGATAGCATCATCGGTCTTGCCTTGTTCCATCAGTGCATCACCTAAAGCCCCTTTAGCCACATTGGCTACCATGCTTCCTTTGCCATCAAAATCACGCAACTGCTTCTCGGCATTGACAAAATCGCCTTTTTTCAGGTAACAAACTCCAGCATAATAGTGAGCCAGGTTTCCGGCAGGAGTGCCACTATATTTATCAATGATTTTCAGGAATCCGACATTATTGCCATCACCGTTCAAAGCCCAATTCAATGAGTCCATTCCAAAATAAGTCTGCGCTCTGAAGATGGCATCGTTCGACTTCTCGATGCGGGGTCCTTTATAAAAACGGGTGTATCCGAAGATACCTACAATAATGGCTAATAATCCAATCAGCACATTATTGATCATCTTTGAATTCGTTTCATACCATGACTCTACCGTTCTCAGCTTCTCGATTCCTGATGCTTCAATTTCATCTTCTTTCGTTACGCCGGTGACCACAGTACGGGGAGCTGTGTATTTATCCATTTTTGACATACTGATATAATTTATTTGTAATAAGTTTTATTAAAACGTGGGCAAAAGTAATAAAAAACTTTTATTATACCATCTTGCCCGAAAAATAATCCCTGACTATTTTGAATCGCCTATATTACAGCAATGACAGGTGTTTGCATTGATATTCAAGGATATTGTGAATATACCTTATCCTATGTGGCGTTTTAAAAAACGCCGTTTGAACCGCCCCTCATTTCGAAATCTAATCAGAATTTGACGAACTTACTGGCAACAACCTCTTTATTGGAAATACATTTTATTGTATAGGCTCCTTGCGCTAAAGTGCTGACAGGAAGTATTTCATTATGAGTTCCAGCCGACTGATTCCTGAAATGAAACCTCGCCACTATTTTGCCTTCAGCATCTGAAATATACATATCCATATCGCTTGATGCAGCCAAGGTATATTGAATGGTGGTATTTTCTGATGAAGGGTTAGGGAAGATGGTCATGTCTGAGTTTGAACTGATTTCATGAATACCTGCAGGGAAAGGGCTTTGTCCCCAGTAAGTGATAGCAGTTGGCGTGAATGTGCTGCCATTCAAAGTGCCGTTGACCTGAAATACAGGAATCTTCTTCCCTTTTCCAAGCCATTTATATTCTACTGGTTTTGATGGAAAGCCTGCAGGGAAAATGCCTGTGATAAGAGAATCGACTCGATCTATCGATGATTTCACTCTTAATACATCAAAGGTGCCGGCAGGGGTGGTAATTTGTCCCCAGCCATCCACTTCATTCACTCGTTTCTGATTTCGTTTGATCGTGATATTACCAAGAGTGCCTCCCAAAGGAATATTCACTGAATAACCTGAAACAGAACTGTCGGTATTGCCGTACGTAATTGGAAATTGATAAATCACGTCAGCTGAGCTATAAAGAGCCGGAAGCGGAAGCGCAGTAGTCTGACCGGGAATAGTGACATAGGCGCCAAACCCTTTGATTTCAAGCCGGCTGTTACCTGTCCCGGCATAATTATAATATTCATACGCATCCGTAATAGGTAAATTACCGACTACATTATTTCCTAACAGGGGTTGAGCATAATCGCAACTTAAAAAGACCAATTGGAATATCAAGGGTGTGCCGCTCATCGGAAAGAAGTTCTGATAAGCCACGGCTCCGTTGGTCAATGGCACCATGTTCCAGTTTGAATTGGCTCCGGTTGGCGTGGTATTTACCGAATTCCCTGCTATGGGTACATTGGTAAACAGCACACTGTCGGGGAGTCCGCATGTGGCGGCAGATGGACAAGGAAAGTCAACTCTGCTTAATGTAATAGGTGTTTGCGCATTCGATGTGAAGGCTGCCAGAAGTCCGAAGAAGGTGAAAAGTTTTTTCATGAGTAATGAATTTGAGAATCAAATATAGCCAATTGATTATTTATTAGTTGAAAAAATATCAGGTATAATGAAGAATAATGAGAAGAATAGGTTCAGTTGCAGCAGCATCTTATGTTCTCGCGGAAGATAATAAGCCGGTAACACGACAAGTAGTAAATAATACAGGAAGATGGATGAGATGAAAACTATGTGCAGTCAAAGATAATTTGATCAGTGAAAGGCACAAAGGAAATTAAGAATACTAAACGTTGAAGTTAGATTTCGAACCAGAGAAATTGTAAGCGGCTACTAATACGTTTGTTTGGTAGACTTTAATTCTGAAGAGTCACCTCACCTTCAAACACAAATTCAGCTTTGCCACAAAGCCATATATTGTCATATTGTTGCCCGTCGATATTATGACAACGCACATTCAGGATACCGCCCAAGGTATGCACGCTAATAATCTGTTCGCCTGTCATATCCTTGATAAAGGTCAGTGCAGACGCCGTCACACCGGTACCGCACGACAGGGTTTCGCCTTCCACACCGCGTTCATAGGTGCGGACAAATATTTCTTTGTTATTCATCACTTCCACAAAATTGACATTGATACCTTCTTCCTTATATAAGGGACTGTATCGTATCAGGGCGCCCTCTTTTTTTACATTCAGATCCTTTACGTCATCGATATAATGCACATAATGCGGCGAACCCGTATTCACTTGAAAGTAGGTTTCTTTGGCGATCATGAAACTCACATCATTCATATGAAGTTCCACCACATTTTCCTCGTCGATGATAGCCTCATGTTTGCCATCGATGGCCACGAAGTCGGCGCTTTTTGTGATCATACCCAGACGTTTGGCAAAGGCTGTTATACAGCGACCTCCATTTCCGCACATGGTGCTTTCGTTGCCGTCGCTATTGTAGTATTTCATTTCGAAATCAAATTCCACCGAATCGTTCAGCAACATCAGTCCATCGGCTCCCACACCGAAATGACGGTCGCAAAGAAAACGGATCTGCTCTTTGTTGAGTGAGGAATACGTTTTAGAGCGGTTATCGAGCAGGATGAAATCATTGCCCGTGCCCTGGTATTTGAAGAAGTGGATTTGCATATGCGGGCAAAAGTAGTACTTTTAATAAAATTACGGACCATGAAAAAGTTAGCGATATTGCTTGTTTTGCTTAGTTCACTGGTAGCGAAGTCACAGAACTATATTCCTATGCCGTTTGAAGATGGGATGATGTGGCGTTCATTTGGAGCATTAAGTGTTTATGAACATTATGATGAAGACAGGATATCAGGTGATACAATCATTGCTGGTAAAGTGTATAAAATCGTCCGAAGAAATTCCTATTCAGCTCCCTCGACATTGACACCCTACTTTCCTCCTTATGGAACAAATATTGTGCGACAGGACACACTTAATAAAAAGGTCTTTTTACGTCTTGGCTCAAAAGATACCTTGTTATATGATTTTAATCTACAAGTTGGCGATACCATTCATGGCATCATGCTTGGTTATTTGCAAAATGCGGGTATTGATACCATCAGAATTGCAACCATTGATTCAATACCATTGAATGGAGTCTTTCATAAAAGATTTATTTCCACCCGTATTTATGATTTGTATACACCTTTAGGAAACACTTACGGTTATATAGAAGGAATCGGAGGAGGTGGATTCTTATCGACAAGTATTGGTTTTGAACGTGCTTTAGGTATTGTATGTGTTGGAAAATACTACAATCAAACCCTTTACCCGGATAGTTTATTCGAATGTATCTATCCAACTCTAACGCAAGATTATCAATTTCTCCACCGTATTCAACTCTATCCCAATCCTTCGTCTGATGTATTGCATATTCATACGGGCGAGGTCGAATTTGAAGTAAGTATTTCGGATGTCTTTGGAAATGTTATTTTAGCCAATAAATCTTATCAGGAGAATAGCACGATTGACATCAGCAGTTTTCCAGTCGGTATGTATGCCGTTCAGATAGTGATAAAAAATGGGGTAGTAATGAACCGGAAATTTGTAAAGGAATGATATAATTGGAGATTGGATTACCGCAAGGTTAAACAGATTGTTTTATGTCTGGCATGAAATATATTTCAAAACAGAACCGTTGAATTTTGTTATTATATTTGAGTGAATGAAGCGCCATCAACTAGTAATGCTTTTTGTATTGTTTTGGAGTGAAATGTCCGCCCAAACTATTCAAATGGAAGGAAGGATTGTTAACTCTAAATCTGGTATCAGCTTGTCAAACTGCGCTATCGAATTGATGAGTTTACAGGATACATCCTACTATAATTCAGAATCAGGTTTGGATGGAAAATTTAGAGTTTATAATATTAAGCAATTTGGTAAGTATATGTTGATGATACATCAAAATGGATATGCCAAATACCTGAAAGTAATTACTTTAACAGACAGAATGAATGATTTGGGAAAGATTAAAATGATAGACAGTGTTACGTTATTGAAGGAAACCATCATTAAAGCACAACGGAACAACCTGACAATCAAAGGCGATACACTAGAGTATAATGCAAAGTCTTTTAAAACTAATCCAGATATGGACGCTGTGTATTTTTTGAATAAACTGCCGGGTGTGGATATGAGCGGCAATATGCGTGTTGATGGCGATTCGGTCAGTAAGGTATTGATCAACGGTCTTATTTGTTTTGGCGAAAAGCCGAAACAAATGCTTGAAAATCTGCCAGCTTCTGTTATTGAAAAAATACAGATTTATGATGATCTGACAGAAGAAGAACGAAGAGATAGTGTGCATAAAATAACCAATACGAAGGTCATCAACATAGTCACTGCACAGAATTATTTTTCAAAGCCAAGCGGGAAAGTATTTGCAGCGTATTCGAATAATGATTTGTATCTCGCAGGAGGGAATATCCTTTCTCAAAAAAAGGAGGAGCAGATAAGCCTGACTTTGACCTCTAACAAAGGACAACTAAAAACGGGTACCTATTATGATCCGGCCGGTCAGTATGCCTCTTCGGGTATGCCTGTAAGCAATGATTTTTCTTTTGAACTCGCGAAGAATTTAGATTCAAAAACGAAAGTCAACATGAGCCTTTACGGTGGATATACAAAGAAGGACGTACAGACTTCATCCATCACTAGCTATACTGCAGGAGATGCTGAAAAGGATACCTTGAAGCAGGAAAGTGAACAGCATCGCGATGATCGATTACTCAGTTTCAGAGTCAAGGTGGAAAGAACGATAGACTCGTCAAAAAAGTGGGTATTTAGCAGTGCTGAACGAACGTCTTTATCAACCACTCGTTCCGTTAACCAAATGATAAGTCTGATGGAAAATGGTAGCACGCAAAATATATTCCTTGTGCAATCAGCTTCACAAAATCTGTCTGCTCGTCAGGAACTTGGTTTTTATAATACTTTTAAAAATGCAAAGAAATCGTTTCAGGCCATCGTTCGATATAGTGTGAATAATGGTCATTTCGGGAACACCACCATAGGAGAAACAGTTAGCCTGGATACAATGGTCTATAACTACAGGAATAAGACGATAAACCGTTCAACAGATGTGCAACCTGAGTTGAGTTTCAAACATCCATTGAATGCATGGCATTCATTACAGTATCTGATGAATATCGAGTATATTGTTTCTTCGGATGATCAGCGCAAGTCTGATTTCTCTGAAAGCACACAAAGTTATTCGATTGAAGATTCGAGTGTTTATAAGGAAATAAAGAAACAGGT
>CAIQUX010000281.1 GCA_903875055.1 uncultured Bacteroidota bacterium | reverse complement strand
AGCCACTTGCGGAAGCTAATTTCATAATCGAATTTCTCGTCTGTTTTCTCAAACGATTCACTTACTTTGAGGGTATACTCAGATTTACTCATTTCGCATTTTGTTTGCCCAAAATGTGTCAAGTTTTTTTAGGAGAGGACAAGTGTACTAAAAAAAACCGGCTTGCCCCATGCAGACAAACCGGTTATAGGCAGGCGATCTACCTGCGTGGCTTCATAGGCTAAGGCTTTTTAGGCTGGCGCTTGCCCTGGGCCTTGTATCGCATGGACAATTGATCGACCAACGCCTTTACATTGGCATCCTTTTTAGCCGCCGACTTTAAGCTTTCATAGACTTCATCGGCCTGGGCCATACAATCGCCTCCTAACAGAAGCATTGTATCGCTAAGGGCTTCGGTGAAGGCTCGGGCAGCCACAAACACCGGAAACAAAGTGCGATAAAGATCGGTATCCTTACCAAACTCGGCTACCGGAAAATCGGCGGCCAGGTTGTTGGTGTACTGGTTAGCGCCTACACGGCATTCCTGTACAAATTCAGCGCTTTTAGGCCCCATTTTACGGGTTCGTTTACGCTCTTCGACACTGGCATTGACCAGAAAAGGAAGCAAGGTTTCTGCATCCTTAATCTTTAAGATGGCCGCATCGGCATTGGCTTGGGTAAGCACGGCTGAGATTTTGTTTGTTCTCATACTTAATTGGTTTTTAAATGTGATGAATAAATTTATCAACCCAAATTTATTTATCACCTCAATCGAATTTCAAAAAAAAACATGAACACCCCGTTTGACTGTATGATCACCCCTTTTCAGCCTGTGAACGAAGAAATCGAAGGGTATAAAATTGAGTTTTCGGGCAATGTAACACACCTGATAAACGCGATAAAAGGGCGATTCATGGGCAGGAATGTACGCGCAAGAAATAGGATACTGCACTTTTTCAGATTATTTTCGCCTTCTTAAAACAAACAGGTATGAAATTACATAAAGAAGGTTGGATCTATTGTATCATAGCCACCGCATTGTTAGCCATCTTCATTGCCGGCAGCAATGCCTTACTGGCTAATTATCCGGTTATCTTCTACCTCTTGTTGTTACCCGCCGGGCTGCTTTGGTTTTGGGTGTTCTGGTTTTTCCGTATCCCGACACGCATCAAGACGGCTGGCGAAAACCTCCTTATTTCACCCTGCGACGGCAAGGTGGTGGTGATTGAAGAAACCACTGAAACCGAGTACTTTAAAGATAAACGTATACAAATCTCTATTTTCATGTCACCCTTGAATGTGCATGTCAACTGCTACCCTATGAGCGGTACAGTGCAATATGTGAAGTATCATAAAGGTAAATTTCTGGTGGCCTGGCATCCTAAATCAAGTACCGAAAACGAACGAAGTACGATCGTGGTGAAGGGCCCTAAAGCCGAGATCTTGATCAGACAAATTGCCGGTGCAGTGGCCCGTCGTATTGTTACGTATTCAATGCTTAATGACAAAGCCAAACAAAACGACGAACTGGGTTTTATCAAATTCGGCTCAAGGGTTGATCTGTTCATACCCGTAAGCGCCAACATCCATGTGAGGGTCGGTGATGTTGTTCAAAATGGCGTGAATATCATCGCCTCATTCTAATAAGACGTATGCCTAACAACAAATTGAGTTTGCCATCAAGCCGATGTGATTTTACCGATCATGACGTGCGTTCGGGTCTGAAACAAAAACGCCGACTGGGTGCCTTTGTCAATACATTGATTTTTTTCTACAGAAAGAAAGCGAACATCATCGGTTACACCTTTGTGGATGATGAGTTTCTGTTAGACATGAATCAGACTCATCTCCATCATGACACCTATACCGATATCATCACCTTTGACCTCAGTGATCAGAAATCGGAGGTCATTTTGGGCGATATCTATATCAGTATCGACCGCGTAAAAGAAAATGCCTTGTCGCTCAAACTCAAGTATCAGAATGAATTGCTGCGGGTGATACTTCATGGAGCCCTCCATATCAGTGGCTTTGGTGATAAGACGAAGAAAGAGAATGAGGAAATGAGAAAACTCGAAGATGAATGGATGAGGAAATATCAAGAGTTTACATGAGTTGATTATATTTGCGCGAATCAGGCGTGAGGGGTAAGGGTTCAGGATAGATACAGTACATTCGGTCTAAGCAAGTGCCGTATGAATCAGGATGAACAATGAATACCTCGATTCGCCTAAAAAACAAAAACAAACAACATAACATCATAACCGTATAATAGCACATGTCTACACCTCAGTTTCACACCTTACAAATCACCGATATCCGCCACGAAACGAGCACCTGTGTATCGGTAGCACTGGACATTCCGGATGAGTTCAAGGACGCCTATACCTATAAGGCAGGGCAGTATATCACCTTCAAAAAGGTGATTGACGGAGAGGAACTGCGACGATCGTATTCATTATGCAGCAGTCCGATTGAACCCGATTTCAGGGTGGCCATCAAGCAGGTTCCTGAGGGTAAGTTCTCAACCTATGCCTGTTCACAACTCAAGAAAGGTGATCGGATTGATGTGATGACCCCTATGGGAAATTTCACGACGGCAATTAATAGCATGGAGGCTAAAAACTACATGGCCTTTGTCGCCGGCAGTGGCATTACGCCTGTAATGAGTCTGATGAAGACCATATTGGCCACCGAAGCTGACAGCACGTTTACCCTGGTCTACGGGAATCAGAACCTGCAGTCGATTATCTTCAAGGAAGATATTGAAGCGTTGAAGAACAAGTATATGGGTCGCTTACATGTGATTCATATATTGAGTCGTGAAAAGCTGGAAACAGACATCAATAACGGTCGTATCAATCACGAAAAGTGTATACAGCTCTTCAGTGGCTTGCTTGACCTCAGTAAGATGCATCATTTTTTCATGTGTGGTCCCGAAGAAATGATTATGAGTGTCAAAGACTATTTGCTTGCGCAGAAGGTCAACGAAAAAGCCATCCATTTCGAATTGTTTACCACAACGGGTGCACAAAACAAGCACGACGACTGGAAAGCAGCCCATCAGGAAGGCAGTGATACATTGTGTACTGTCACCATCAAAGTGGATGATCGCACATACGATATCAAACTGGCTTATGGCGGCGATAGCATCCTCGATGCAGCACTAAAAAGCGGAGCCGATCTACCTTATGCCTGTAAAGGCGGTGTGTGTTGCACCTGTCGTGCCAAAGTGATGGAAGGCGAAGTGGAGATGGAAGTGAACTATGCCCTTGAAAAAGAAGAAGTAGCACAGGGTTTTGTGTTGACTTGTCAATCGCACCCCAAGACAGACCGAGTCTTTATCGACTTCGACGCGAGATAGACAACGTTTCGTATCATGAGGAAACAGAAACTCCTTATTTGATAAAAAAAGCCACCTAGTAAGACTAAGTGGCTTTTTGATTGAAGTAATATGTCGCTTATTGATGCGAGAACGTACGAAGTGCAGTACCGAAACTTGCATTTATAACTTTCCATGAAATAACGGTATCACTTGAACTGGCCACTATCTTGGAATTATCGCAATACAAATCGCCTGCCGATGTAGGTTGACTAGGAACCACCAATGTAGAATCGTCGAGCTGTCCGAAGTAAGCAGTGACTACAAGAGTTGAACCACCTACATTATCTGTTTTGTAAAGCCCTGCAGCGACCTTGGTTACATTCATAGAGATACCATTTGCGGTTCTGAGGTAAGTACCCGAATAATCGAAAGAGGCATTGATGTTTGTTACCAGCACAAAGCGTGTTGCCGTTGATGTATATCCATACATGTTCTTATACTTGTATTGAACTGTATAAAAACCAGGTGTCGTTGGATCGATATCATTGGTTACAGAGATCGGTTGCAGGCTATACTCTTTCGTGAGAGAATCATGCGCTGTGGATCCTGCGTCAACAAAAGTTCCACCAACTGGCATGCTGACAAACTGAGAGCCACTGATAACAATAACGGGATATGAAGCTGTCACTGTTTCAGACACATTTTCTATTTTTTTCTTACATCCAACAGCCACAAAAAGCATGGCAATTGCAATCATAGATATTTTTATTTTATTCATTTTGCAGTTTTTTTAGATTATTAATTAGTTTACATCCCACCACACTTTCTGGTCGACAGACTTCAACCCAGGGAAATTAGCATTCAGGTTGATCTCCTCTGTAGGGTACACAAAGCGTGCAGGACGTTTGCTACCGATTAAAGAATTAACAGACTGAATCAGGAAGTCAGGATAACCTGTTCTGCGTTGTTCTGTCCAGGCTTCGAAACCTTGATT